>QMPO01000057.1 GCA_003648625.1 Bacteroidota bacterium | reverse complement strand
CTGATCGAAGAGGCCGTTAAATATTACACAGAGAACAGAGATTATATGCAGGCATTTGAGTTTTTAGAACTTTTCAGGAAAAAGGGAGCCGATGAGAAGACCACAAAAAGTTATCAGAAGATTATTGGCGCAGGACTGTGTGCTGGCAGAACAGACAAAAAAACTTATATCTCAAACCTGACACATGATAATGCGTATTATAAAACATTGCGTTCGTCATGCCTGAAAAATTAGTTCGGATGACATGAAAATTCTTGATATTTTTACCAAAACATTAAAATGATACAGATATGGCAAAAAGATTATTATTAATCAGTAATTCTACTATGGCAGGTGAGGAATACCTGGGCTGGCCCCGGACATATATTTCCGATTTTCTGAAAAGCGAAGGCGTCAATAAAGTGACGTTTGTACCGTATGCGGGAGTAAACCTTTCGGAAGAAAGTCTGGAAGCATCTTATGATGTGTACCTGAAACGGGTTGCTGATGTTTTTGGTTCTATGGGATTTGAAGTAGAATCAGTACATAAAGCAGCTAATCCGGTGCTGATGATCAATGAAGCGGAAGCTATCGCTGTAGGAGGTGGTAACACCTTTCATTTGGTTGCTATGATGCATCAGACGGGGATTATGGATGCTATCCGGGGAAAAGCGGAAAGAGGGACGCCGTATATGGGCTGGAGTGCCGGTGCTAATGTGGCCTGTCCATCGTTAAAAACTACCAATGATATGCCGATTATCGAACCTGCCAGCTTTGACACACTGGGTCTGGTACCGTTTCAAATCAACCCGCACTACCTGGATGCTAACCCCGAAGGACATGGTGGCGAGACCAGGGAACAGCGTATCGAAGAATTTCTGGTAATTAACAGGGAAATGAATGTTGTCGGGTTGCGCGAAGCCAGCCTGCTGTTTGTTGAAGGGAAGTTACTCAAACTTTTAGGTAGCAGAGACATGCGCCTCTTTCGGTTTGGCACGAAACCTGTAGAGTATAAGCCCGGAAGCGATCTAAGCTTCTTACTTTAATAAATAAATTTAAACGTACACATATGAAAAAGACAACGTGGAGTGTCCTGATAATATTGATTATGGTTTTTACGGCCAGCCATGTTTGGGCACAGGAGTCCGTTAAATCTTCAGCTGACAAGAAGAAACTAACTAAAAGTGAAAAAAAGAAACTGAAAGAAGAAGCCGAAAAGGCTGACTGGGAGAAATATAATCAACTCATCGAGTCGAGGCAGTTTGTTTTTCAGGCAACGGATATTTATACTTCGTCTGGAACGGCACCGCTGGATCAGAAGACAAACTTCTTTTATGTAATAGGTGATGATGCCGTTATTCAGCTGACATTTATGGGGTTGCAATCAGTGCCTACAAGTAATGGCCTGGGTGGAATTACATCAGAAGGAAAAGTGACAAAGTTTAATCTTAAGGCTGATAATTTTAAAAAACCCATCAGAGTTACAATTACTGTAAAACCTCTTGCCGGACAGGGTGGGGGCATACATCAGTTAAACCTGACAATTTTCGGTGATGGTTATGCTGAGCTTTTACTCTCGAGAAACAATACAAGGCTAAAAGGTATAGTAATACCTGCCGATGAAGCCAAGATCCATCAGGGAAGTACGAGATAAAACGGCTTAATGGTCTAACCAACGGCTAAGAGTGTCCATTACTTGTTTTTGTTGTCCCTCCGTAAGATCTTTAATGCGGGTCCGGTGGCTTCCTCCGGGTTTTACCATTTTGATGGAGTTGGTATGATATGTGAGCTGCACAGCAGGTGCCGACCATGGGTCATTCGCACCATAGATAAAGATCATATTTTCGGCTTCATGCCGCACAAAACAATCTGCCTGCTCATTTAATTCTGGCTCATAAGTAATGTGAACACCCTCGGGAAGGGTAAATTCGAAGGTGGGATTCTTAGTGAAACTTATCCACTCCTTAAAGGGCGTGATGTCGTAACCATAAAATCCCATTTCACGCATGGCCTGATAAAAAAATGGCTGGAGTTCTTCAATTCCTTCGTTGGAAATCCATTTCAGCCCGGCCACTTTGTCAAGGTGTCTGATAATGCTGTCTTTCTCAGTGAAATCCTGCGGTATATCGTTGCAAGTAAAATAGCCCCATTGCCAGAAAGCAAAGGAATATTCCAGAACAGTTAATTCAAAAGCTTTCTCTATCCCCATCCGGTACGTCAGCCCTTTTTCGTTGGCAAGTTTTTCAAAAGCAGGAAGAAAAGCAGCTTTGTTTTTGATTAGTTCCGTTTGAAACTGCAGGATTTTATCGCGGCACTCTTCGCTGTCCACCTGATCCAGAAAAAGATAAACCCTCTGATCTTCTGTCGAAAAATTAAGTGGAGCAACATAAGGAACGCTGATGTCCACATCTTCGGGATAGAAATAACGGAAATATACCGTAGTTTGCCCGCCTTTACTAATCCCCGTACTGATCCATTTGCCTTTGTATAGGTTCTTCAATACCTGTACGATCCTGTGATGATCGGCTGCTGCGTGGGCTACCGTTAGCTGATCCCAGACAAGCGTGTCTGGTACCGAAGTGCCAAAATATCGGTGTTCCACACAAATTTGATTGGAATTAAGCAGTCCGGCCAATTCGCTTGTGAAATCAGGCTTTTCGGCATGCCAGGCAGTGTATCCTTCGGTAATGAAAACAACAGGTGCGTCAAAATCTTTGTGTGACAGAAACACCCTTTGCCTGAATGTTTGCCCTGCCGGACTATCCGGGTCAACTGCCTGCTCAAACTGCAACAGGTATTTTGATGTAAAATTGCTGTCAACTTCCATCTTTTCATAACTAAACGAATAAATGGCCGATAACGAATCAAGTAAATGCTCAAGACTTTGTGCCGAAGCGCCTGTAAAAGATACAAGCCAAATCAGGATGATGACATATATTCTTTTCATAATATTTATAAAATTATCTTAAAATAAATCCTTTTTTTAATGGGTCTTTAGGATCAAACCAGAACTCACTTCTTCCTGTAAAGTAAGCTATACCCGAAACTTCAGGAATAACTGCCTTGTGCCGACCATAATTTTCAGTGCTGATTATTTTTACGTCCATAGTGGTTCCCAGAATACTTTCGATAGTAATCTGTTCGTCCAAACCTAATTCTCCTTTGGCATAATGCAAAGCGGCACGGGCACTCACACCGGAGCCTGTTGCCGAGCGATCCGCTTCGCCATCGGCAAAAATGCAGACATTGCGGCTATGATGCGTTTTGTTCCTGGCTTCTCCTGCGAAAATTACCCCGTACAGAAAACTAAGGTCTTCTTCGAATGGATGCTTGATCTCAAAATGATCGATAACAGCTTTTTTTATTCTTTTACCGTAGTCGATCAGCAGGTGATAACTGCGCTCATCCAATGTAAGGCCAAGAGCGTCAGCATCGCAGAAAGCATAGAATGCACCACCATAAGCTACATCAAAGCTGACAGTTCCGATGCCCGGAACATCCACTGTTTCATCAATATACAAAACAAAAGAAGGCACATTGATAAACGAACTTCGAACCACTCGTCCCTCTTTTACTTCTGCTCTGGCTATAAGTCTGCCAGGTGGAGCGTCTATTTTAATATAATCTCCGGGTTGATAATCAATCAGGTTTGTTTCGATTGCCAGTTTGGTTAACGCCAGCGTTGCATGACCGCACATAGTACTGTATCCTTCATTATGCATGAAAAATGTACCGAAATCGCCGTCTGGAGTGACGGGTTCCGTGATCACGGCGCCATACATATCTGCATGACCACGGGGCTCAAACATAGTGCCTGTACGTATATAGTCGAGATAATCCCGAAAATATCTTCTTTTTTCCAGAATTGTTTCTCCCTGAATTTCGGGAAGACCTTCTGTCAATATCCTGAGTGGTTCCCCTCCTGTATGCATTTCGATGGTTTTTATGCACAACCATTCTTTGGGCGGAGTAAAAGAGATGCTCTTGCTCATGTAAGCTTATTTAAAATTCGATTTCAATACCGAGCTTTTTTTCTTTTGCTTTTTCATATACTGTTTTTGCTATAAACAGGTCAAACAGGGCCATACCTACCGATTTGAAAAAGGTTGTTCCCTTTGTATTCACCGTTTTGGCACCATTTATTAGTTTTCCCAGGGTACATATTTTATCTTCTTCTATAAGGTTTTGCTCTAAAGGTAATTTCAGGTCACCCGTTTCTTCTTTTGCATAGGGTGTATCCACAACAACTTCCTGAATCAGGGAAAACAAACTGTCGGGGAATTCCCGCATGGATGGTTTGTATGAACCGATTCCGATAAAATGCTTCCCTTCGAGGAGTTCAGCTTTGTCAGGAACAACAGGTGTTTCAGACGTAGTGGCTGTTATGATTACCTCTGAGTTCCGGATGCATTCCTCTGCATGTTTTGCAATGAAAAAATGGACATGGGGTAGTAAGCTTTGCAGTTTATCGATAAATTTATCAATATCTTTAGTAAAAGGGTCATAAACGGTAACCCGGGTTATTTCCCTGACAAAAGCAGCGAATAACACCTGATGGAACCCCTGTTGCCCGGCACCGATCAGTCCCAGTGTAGTGGCATTTTTTGGTGTTGTGTAAGCAATACCCAATCCGCCAATGGCACCTGTACGCAAAGCTGTCAGTAAAGAACCTTCGATCAGCGCAAGAGGCTTACCTGATTGACCGTCACTTAAAAAAACCGATCCGAAGATTGACGGGAAACCCTTTGCCTTATTTTCAGGAAAAACAGAAACAAGTTTTGTGCTGATGAATTCTCCACCGAAAGCGGGCATAATTAAAAGCACGTTTTCTTTGTATGCTATATGTGTTCGGTCCGGTATGTCAAAATCGCCGGATTCCTGTGCTATTAAGGCATCTTCCATAGATTTCAGGGCATCAATAACTGAAATGCTTTTTTTTATGTTTTCCTTGTTTAAGATGAGCATATCTATAATTAAGGGATAAAGGTATCAAATCTGTTTTTATGGATTATACTAGCAGGAAAAATATCCATGTATTTTTACATATTTGAGGTTCAGGTGAAAATTTTACAGAATTTAATTGACAATTGTCAAATAGAATCTTATATTTGCACAACAATTCAAAGCACTTCCAGTTTCAGGGAACTTTTGGGGAGGATTTAGGCTGCCAAGAAGTTATTTTTCACACAAGCATTTATAAGTTAGCTAATAACTGGGCTTCACCCAGTTAAGTAAGATAAACAATTTAATCCTGCTTTAGGTGTTAAATTGAAATGACACAAAGCAAGCAACCGGCAGGTGGGCAAATTTATTTTGTCTGCCTGCTTTGCTATTTAGTTGAATAAAAATGCAAAAAAAATTTGGATTAATCAAAATTTATATATCTTTGTATTGCTTGTTTTGTTTGTTTTTCATAATTGGGCCCACTCGAATGGAATTTCTATTAGGGTGGGTTTTTTTTATCCTGCCCATTAAAGCAACTTCTGATAGATTGATTAAATTGAAGAAAACTACGTAAACTACCGTAACTTTTTTATTTATCGGGAGTATATAAAGATGCTTGTTTTGTTTGTTTTTCATAATTGTAACCCGTCTGACTTTTGTTAGATGGGTTTTTTCTTGTGCAGATTTCCGGCGATTTCCTGTATTTTTACATGGTAGTAATAAAATAACTCTTTGTATTAACATCATATTCTGATGACAATGTCTGAATACAATGCTCGTCAGCTAAATGAACGGACAGCTGAGATGCTCGTAAATGAATTATATGGTATTGCCGGAACAGCCACCGCAATACATGGCGAGATGGACTTAAATTACCGCATTAAATCAATAGAGGGTTCTTATATTTTAAAAGTCAGCAGGCCGGATACCGATAAACAGTTTATTGCGTTTCAGGCCGACATATTAAATTATGTAGGGAAATCTAACGGGGAAATAACAACGCCAGTTGTTATAAAAAACAAAAAAGGAAATCTTGTCAGTAGCATTAAAGATAAGGAGGGGGACACCCGGTTTGTCAGACTGTACTCGTGGATTGAAGGCAGGTTGTGGTCTTCGGTAAATTCATACACGGAAGATCTTATGTGCTCACTTGGTAAGGAATCTGCAAAAATCACAAAAATACTTCAGGGTTACGACCATCCGGTAGCGCACCGTGAATTCGACTGGGATATTTCGCAGGCCGAATGGACTGTGAAGCATGCGGCCTTGCTGGATGCTGACATCAGGCATATAGCCAGGCGTTTTCAGGAAAGGTTTCTTGATTCCAGAACTTTATTGGCATCATTGCGGAAAGGTGTTGTTCATAATGATGCGAATGATAACAATATTATTGTATCCCCTGATTTGAAAGAACCTGTCGTTGTATCAATTATCGATTATGGCGATGCCATTTACACGGAACTGATCAATAATCTGGCGGTAACCATAGCTTATGCTGTCATGGGAACCCCTGATCCTTTACAAGCTGCCTTACCTATAGTTAAAGGATATCATGAACAATTTCCTTTGCAGGAGGATGAGCTGACATTGTTGTATACACTGGTGGCCATGCGACTTGTCATAAGTCTGACTAAATCGGCTATGAACAAAGTGAAAGAACCGGAAAATACATATCTGCAGATAAGTGAAGAACCGGCGAAGAAATTACTGCAAAAATGGTATGAAACAGATAGTTTGTCAGCTTTGTCAGCTTTCAGAAAAGCAAGTAATTATTAGCCTTAACCAGATTTTTTACCCGAAAAAAGAATAGTAATGGATAAAGAAGAAAAAGCAATTGAGGAACTTATCCTGTATCGACAGAAACATCTCGGTAAAAGCCTCAGTTTGTCGTATGAGCAGCCATTGAAAATCGTGCGTGGCAAAGGTGCCTTTTTAATAGACGATACAGGCAGAAAATACCTGGATACAGTAAATAACGTGGCGCATGTAGGTCATGAGCATCCCAGAGTTGTGAGGGCCGGACAGAAGCAAATGGCCTTACTGAACACCAATACCCGATATCTTCATGACAATATAGTTGCATTTGCCAGTGAACTGCTGAAAACATTTCCTGAGGATCTTTCCGTAGTACATATTGTAAATTCCGGAAGCGAAGCAAATGAACTGGCTCTGCGTATGGCAAAAGCTTATACAGGGCAGAAAGATATGATTGCCATAGAAATGGGCTATCACGGAAATACCAGTGCCTGTATCGACATCAGTTCGTACAAATTTAACAGAAAAGGAGGGGAGGGCTGCCCTGAATACACACATATTGTCCCGATGCCGGATAGTTACAGGGGAATTTATCAGGGAGAGAGCACAGCTGCAAACTATGCAGCACATGTACGCGAACAAATAAAACTGATTGAAGAAAAAGGAAGGGGAGTGGCTGCTTTCATAAGCGAAAGCATCATGAGTTGCGGAGGACAGATCGAATTGCCGGAGAATTACCTGAAACAGGCTTACGACGAAGTGAGAAAAACCGGTGGCATTTGCATTGCCGATGAAGTGCAGGTGGGTTGCGGAAGAGTTGGTGGCGCTTTTTGGGGATTTGAATTGCACGATGTTGTTCCTGATATCGTAACCATTGGCAAACCCATTGGTAACGGGCATCCGCTGGCAGTAGTAGTGAGTACGCAGGAAGTGGCTGATGCGTTTGCCAACGGAATGGAGTATTTCAACACATTTGGAGGGAATCCGGTTTCCTGTGCCATTGGTCTGGAAGTATTACGTGTTATCAGGGAAGAAAAGTTGCAGGAGAATGTCTTACAGGTGGGGAATTACCTGAAAGAAAAGCTGAAAGAGATGCAAGAAGAGTTTCATGTGATTGGTGATGTGAGAGGGCAGGGGTTGTTTTTGGGAATAGAGCTTGCCGATGAAAACAAAAAGCCCCTGAAAGAGAAAGCCACTTACCTGGTCAACCGCGTGAAAGAACTTGGCGTGCTGATGAGCACCGATGGCCCGGATGAAAATGTACTGAAGATCAAACCGCCGATGGTTTTCTCCATGGAAAATGCCGATGAATTACTGAAAAAACTGGCTGTCGTGCTGGAAGAGGATTTTATGAAATAAATCCGTACGCCTCTCCTGAGGCGGTTTGTTGTCTTTGACTGTTCTCAATTCCTCAGAAATAATTACCTTTCGGCATTATTTCGAAAGCGATAGCTTATGCCGAATGTCCGACGCCAGCCAACACTTTTAGAAGCGATCATACCGATCGTTTTTCTGATTGTCCTGCTGAGTTTAAACGTGCTTCTTTTCGAAGATACCCTGGAAGGCTCAAATCAGATTGCCCTTATGACAGCAGCTGCGCTGGCGGGAATCATCGGTTTGCGCATGGGCCATAACTGGACAGCGATGCGGAAACAGATCGTTAAGACGATCAGCACGGCCATGCCGGCAATTCTGATCTTACTGCTTATTGGCGCCTTGTCGGGAACATGGCTGATCAGCGGCGTGATCCCGGCACTTATTTACTACGGGCTTGATGTGTTAAATCCAAAAATATTTTTGTTTGCCGCTGTAGTGATCAGCGGAATTGTTTCGTTGGCAACAGGAAGCTCATGGTCAACTATTGCTACCATAGGCGTTGCTTTGCTGGGGATTGGCGATGCCATGGGTATTGATAAAGCCATTGTTGCAGGTGCTATAGTTTCAGGAGCCTATTTCGGAGATAAAATGTCGCCGCTTTCCGATACTACGAACCTCGCTCCTGCGGTTGCAGGAACCGACCTGTTTACACACATCCGTTACATGATGTACACTACCGTACCGTCCATGACCCTTACCCTGATTATATTTCTGATCATGGGGTTCTCAATCCATTCGGGAGATGTACAGACGCATGGTGTGGCCGTACAGGTTGCTATTAAAGACACGTTCCATATTACGCCCTGGCTTTTTCTGGTTCCGGCTTTTCTTTTTATCGTAATTATAAAGAAAGCGCAGCCTCTGCCGGCTCTTGCTGTAGGTGTTCTACTCGGTGCTGTCTTTGCCGTTATATTCCAGCCGCAGATTTTAGAGGGATTGTATAATGGAGAGGGCAACTATTTTAAGATCGCTTACATTGTCGTGATGAAAGCTATTTACGGGCAAACAAATATCATCACGCAAGATCCTGCAATGAACGAACTTTTTACTTCGGGAGGAATGTCAGGTATGCTTGATACGATCTGGTTGATTATGTCAGCTATGATATTTGGTGGTATCATGGAATCTATAGGTATGTTGCGTAAGATCACCTTATCTGTTTTAAAACTGATAAAAACCGACGGATCGCTGATTGGCTCTACGGCTGTCAGTTGCATCTTTTTTAACATTACCGCATCCGATCAGTATATTTCCATCGTTATTCCCGGCGAAATGTACAACGAAGCCTTTAAAGACCACGGGCTAAAACCCGAAGTGTTAAGCCGGACGCTGGAAGATTCAGGAACTGTTACATCTGTGCTGATCCCCTGGAATACGGGCGGCGCCACACAGGCCAGAGTTTTAGGAGTTCCCACATTATCCTACCTGCCCTATGCATTTTTTAACCTGATCAGCCCCCTGATGACCATTTTGTTTGGCTACCTTAATATAAAGATCAGAAGGTACAAGGATAAAAAGAGAAGTTAGAAATGGGCACACACGGTTTTGCCAACATCAACGCCTCGTATTCTTTTCAAGATATGCTATTTTAAATCTTTAGTCTCCTCAAGCCATACATTCAGCATATTTTGTTCATCATCATTCAGGTCTTCCGGATTCGTTTCGGCCATTGCCTGATCAACATTTTTTTTGAAATAGGTAACAAAAGCAGGGTTTATATATTTTCTGTCTAAATATAACCAGTAAGGTAAAAAGCTCCACCATCTGTCTTTGTGACTTATCAGGTAAGCACGTTCAGTTTTAATTAGGTTATTAAGACATCGGAGCAATAGATCAAAACTATTTTCTTCGTAGTATTCCACTTTCAGATATTCATCTTCCTGTACATAACTGGTGTACCCCACAGGTACCTTTTTAACAATCAATTTCCACTTTAAGGAAGGCAGGTGGAAATATATATGAAACAGATCGTATTTGCTCAATGTAGCCACATGTGTGTGTTCTTCAGGATTGAATGATTTATTATTAATATACCTCAATTGATAATCTTCTTTGTTGCTGTCGGAATTCATGCTTATGAAATTAAGGTTTTCGTTCGTTTCTTAACCGGACATAAAGGTAGTGCTAAATGGGAAGGGAAAGGCTTGTTGTTCCCGATATTTCTCTATAGTTCCTTCATACACGAATTGCCCGCCAGCCAACCGGTCGAATAGGCTATCTGCAGGTTGTAGCCACCTGTTTCGGCATCAAGATCTATCAGCTCTCCGGCAAAATAAAGTCCTGTTACCAGCTTTGACTCCATTGTTTTCGACGATATTTCGTTAGTAGAGACACCGCCGGCTGTAATGATCGCTTCTTTAAATGACCGGTGCCCGGAAATGCTGAAACGCAGGTTCTTTAACAGATACCGTATTTGTTTCCGTTCTTTGGATGAAACCTGGTGACATACTTTTTCAGGATCAAGCTCCAACAGATCAATAAAAACTGATACCATACTTGACGGCAGCCAGTAGCGAAATATATTACTGATCTTTTTCTTGCCATGCTCATTCAGATCGCGGAGTAAACGTTTGTCGAGTTTTTGTTCATCGAGGGCAGGTTTCAGGTCGATAGTGATGTCCACCTTGTTGTTTTTGTGTATCTCATCAACCACCATTCGGCTCAGGGTAAGTATGATGGGTCCGGACAGACCGAAATGCGTAAAGAGCATCTCGCCGAAGGCTTCTCCTGCTTTTTTATCATTCACCCAAACAGAGATCTTGACATTTTTCAATGCAAGGCCCTGCAATTTTTTTGCTACCACACCTTCTGTTTCAAGAGGTACGAGCGCAGGTTTTGGTGGCACTATGGAATGTCCTGCCTTTTTTGCCAGTTGATAACCGTCTCCGGTAGATCCTGTGGCCGGATAAGATTTACCCCCTGTAGCGAGGATGACCTTCTGTGCCATCAGGGTTTGTCCGTTAACCTGAACTCCTGTAATCGAATTATTGTCAATTATCAGATGCTCAACTCTTTGGTTGCAACGGATTTCCACATTCAATTCGTTAACCCATGCCAGCAATGCCCGTTGTACTTCCGATGCTTTATTACCTGTGGGAAAATAGCGTCCGCCCCGTTCCAGGCTTATATCCACACCGTGCTTTTCCAGCAAGGCAATAATATCATCCGAATAGTAGTGAGCGAAGGCATTCCGTAAAAAACGGCCTTTCGGGTAAACGTGTTTCAGAAATTCGGGTATTTCAGCACTATTGGTGATGTTGCATCTTCCTTTTCCGGTGATCAGCAGTTTCCGGCCCGGCTGCTCCATTTTTTCCAGCACCAGCACTTTTCCGCCCAGTTCAGCAGCACGTCCTGCTGCCAGCAAACCGGCGGGGCCTGCCCCAACTACGAGTACATCAAACTTGCTCATGTGGTGCAAAGGTAAGTTTTACAGGATAATGGTTGACAACTACTCAAGCAGGATTGTTTTATGATTCCTTCAGCTCCATGTTGAAATAGTAAGAGGTTAACCAGACAGAGTTTAATTTACACTCCCTTTTACCACAGTTCAATGTTGGCGGTAGTTATTGTTTTAATCGTATTTCTCCAGTAAATATAAATATGCTTCAAAATTGTGATGTATTAAAATATTATCAGTGTCGATAGAAAATATTTCAAAATATTCCTCATTTGGAATTAATACAATTGTTGCTCCTGTTCTTGCATAATTATTACTATGAAAATATTCATTTGGTGGAATAAAACCTTTCAGGTTTTTCACAATAAACTT
>QMPO01000056.1 GCA_003648625.1 Bacteroidota bacterium | reverse complement strand
GGTATCGAAATTACTGATGCAAAGCGGAATTATCTGTATCAACAGTTTTATCAGTCCGACCACTGAGATACGGGAGATGGCCAAAAACATCATCGGAAAAAATGATTTTATCGAAGTTTTTGTCGACGCTCCGCTGGAAGTATGCGAACAACGCGATGTGAAAGGCCTGTATGAAAAAGCACGCAAAGGGGAGATCAAAAACTTTACCGGAATCGATGCGCCTTTCGACAAGCCTTATGATGCCGACATCATTCTGCCCACCGACAAATTATCTATTCAGGAATGCGTGGATCTTTGCCTCAGCTACATCGAACCCATCATTCAATACAAATAACACAGATACATTACCCATATGGATAATTACACCATAAGCAATTTACGGGAACTGGAAGCCGAATCCATCCACATCATCCGCGAGGTAGCTGCCGAATTCGAAAATCCGGTGATGCTCTATTCCATCGGAAAAGACTCTTCGGTGATGGTGCGTCTGGCTGAAAAAGCCTTCTATCCCGGAAAGGTACCGTTTCCGTTGATGCACATCGACTCAAAATGGAAATTCACGGAGATGATCGAATTCCGCGATCGCTATGCGAAAGACAACAACTGGGACCTGATCGTTTATTACAACAAAGAAGGTTTCGAAGCCGGTATCGGCCCGTTTACGCACGGCAGCAAAGTACATACCGATCAGATGAAAACCAAAGCACTGCTCGATGCGCTGAACAAATACAAATTCGATGCAGCTTTTGGCGGTGCCCGCCGCGATGAAGAGAAATCGAGAGCAAAAGAAAGGATCTATTCCTTCCGCGACCGCTTCCACCAGTGGGATCCGAAAAATCAACGCCCCGAACTGTGGGATATCTTCAACGCCAAAGTACATAAAGGCGAATCGATCCGTGTCTTCCCCATCTCAAACTGGACAGAACTCGATATCTGGCAGTACATACGCCTGGAGAAAATCCCCATCGTGCCTTTGTATTATGCCAAAGAACGGCCCATCGTGGATATGGACGGTAATCTGATCATGGTGGACGATGACCGTATGCCCGAAGAGCTGCGGAATAAAGCTGAGATGCGCCAGGTACGGTTCCGCACACTGGGGTGTTATCCACTCACCGGAGCTATTGAGTCGGAAGCCGACACTATCGAAAAAATTGTGGAAGAGATGATGATCGTCACCAAATCAGAACGCACCACCCGCGTGATCGACTTCGACCAGGAAGCCAGTATGGAACAAAAGAAAAGAGAGGGGTATTTTTAGTTCAGAGTTCAGAGTTTGGAGTTTTGGTATATAAAGTTTAACAGGTGTATAAAGTTAAAGAATATGAAAGATAAGTTTATATGACGGATTTAAGGTTTGAGGTTATGGATAATATATGAAACGATAGCTTTACCAAAATCATTTAGTTTTTTATGAGGAAAAATCAGCAAATAAATTCCAATAATCCCCTCCCTGGAGGGGCGAAGGGGTGGGTGTAAACAATATTATTTATTTGTTGATTTTTCAATAATTAGTATATGAAAACTGATAAATTACGAGAACTCAAATCATTAAGTCAAAAAATCACAAATTTCCGGAAATCAATTTTAAAATAAATATAGATGAACTTACCCCACTCCCCATACCTCATGCCCCATGCTCATACACAGTTTTATTAATCATTAATAGAAGATAATATGTCCAGATCAACATTAGACATAAAAACATTTCTCGACCAGGACCAGAAAAAAGACCTGCTGCGGTTTCTCACCGCAGGATCAGTAGATGACGGAAAGTCAACATTGATTGGCCGCTTGTTGTTCGACAGCAAAAAGCTATACGAAGATCAGCTGGCAGCCCTGGAACGCGACAGCAAACGTGAAGGTCATGCCGGTGAAGAGATTGACTATGCCTTGCTGCTCGACGGTTTAAAGGCTGAAAGGGAACAAGGTATCACCATTGACGTTGCTTACCGCTATTTTTCTACCAGCAAGCGGAAATTCATCATTGCCGACACCCCCGGTCACGAACAATACACGCGGAATATGGTTACGGGAGCTTCTACCGCCAACCTGGCCGTGATCCTTATAGATGCCCAGCTGGGTGTGATCACACAAACCCGCCGCCATACCTACCTGGTATCGTTGCTGGGTATCAAACACATCGCGCTGGCAGTGAACAAAATGGATCTGGTGGACTACAGCCAGGAGGTGTATGATAAAATATGTTCCGACTATAAAGCTTTTACTGCGCAACTCGATGTACCGGATGTACGTTTTTTCCCCCTGTCGGCACTCAAAGGCGACAATGTAGTGGACCTGTCGGACAATATGCCATGGTACCACGGGAAGAGCCTGCTCGAATATCTCGAAACAGCATACATCAGCAGCGACAGGAATTTTAACGACCTGCGTTACCCCGTGCAGTATGTCATCAGACCTACCCACGATTTCAGGGGTTTTGCCGCCAAAGTAGCCTCCGGCGTGATCCATAAAGGTGATGAGGTGATGGTGCTGCCATCGCGCAAAACCTCCCGGGTAAAATCAATAATTACTTATGACGGCAAGCCGGACTTCGCCTTTCCTCCGCAGTCGGTGACGGTGACGCTGGAAGATGAAATTGACGTGTCGCGTGGCGATATGATCGTTCACCCGCACAACCTGCCCAAAATGGAACGACGGTTTGAGGCCATGCTGGTATGGATGGACGAGGAGCCGATGGATCCCAACACACAGTTTTTTATCAAACACAACACCAACTCCACCAAAGCGCGCATTGATGCCATCAGGTACCGGGTGGATGTGAATACACTGGAAAAATCAGAGGTGCTCAGCCTGGCGCTGAATGAGATCGGCAGGGTGCTGATAACAGCCAACAAACCCATGTTTTTCGATCCGTACACAAAAAACAGAAGTACCGGCTCGTTCATACTTATCGATCCCATGACCCACAACACCTGTGCTGTGGGGATGATCCTCGACAAAGTGAGCAGCGATACGCTTCCCATGAAAATCACCGACATTGACAAGGAACTGATCGTGAAAGGCGTAGGCCTGATACAACCGCAAGACTATCAGAAAAAATACGGGCAGAAAGCGGCTACCCTCTGGATTACAGGTTTACATGGGTCGGGAAAGAACGAGGTGGCTTACCTGCTGCAGAAGAGTTTATTTGATGCAGGAGCCCAGGCGGTCGTGCTGGACGGAAAGTCTATCCGCTCGGGCTTGTCGCGCGAGCTTGATTATTCGCCGGCAGACCGTGCCGAACATCTGCGCAGGATCGCCTATATCGCGAAACTGCTGAACCAGCAGGGTATCATTACCATCTGCTCGTTCATTTCACCTACAGAAGCTATCCGGTTGCAGGTGAAGGAGATTATCGGCAAAGAGAACTTCCATATGGTGTACATGGATGCCGATATCGAATACTGCCGCAGCAACGACCAGTATGATCTGTACCAGCTGGCCGAAGAAGGCAAGATCAAATACCTGCCGGGTGTTGATACGGAATACCAGCCCCCGAAAAATGCATCCATTACCCTGTCGCCGGAAGAAAAAGACACGGCTGTGGAAAAGATACTGGAATACCTGTCGGAAAAGAAGATCTTTCCATTATAAACTCTAATCTCGTCCTCGTTTGCAACTACTTCTCGTCCTCGTCTGCAACTATTTCTCGTCCTCGTCTGCGACGAGGATGCTTTCTATCAGCATTTTCAATGCATCTGATAAACAATAAACATCATTTATAACATGTCAGGTGACAGATACTACATAACTGATCAAAATGCCATATACTTCCTTACTTTTACCACTATTGACTGGGTAGATATTTTTACAAAAAAAGAATATAAGCTGGAACTGGTTGATTCAATGAATTACTGTATAAAAGAAAAAGGGCTGATCGTTTACGGCTGGGTGATTATGAGCAATCACATGCACGCTATCTGGCAGGCACGAGAAGGTTATAATCTATCTTCAACCATACGTGATTTTAAAGAGTTTACAGCAAAAAGAATCATCAGTATGATAAAAGATGGTGATGAAAGCCGAAAAGTCTGGATGTTAAAGAAGTTTGAATTTGCAGGTAAAAGATTAAACAGAATTTCAAAATATAAATTCTGGAAAGACAGCAATCATGCGGTATATTTGGGCCCGGAAGACACGAAGATGAAGGAACAAAAACTGAATTACATCCACAATAATCCGGTAAAAGCTATGTTAGTTCATACTGCGGAAGATTATATTTTCAGTTCGGCTGCTGATTATGCTGGAGATAAAGGACTTGTGGAGGTTACATTATTGCAATAGAAATATATCCTCGTTGCACCTGTCTGCCGGAGGCATGAAGCGAGCATGAAAGAAAAAAATAGAAATCCATCCTCGTCACAGACGAGGACGAGAATTAAATTAAAAAATGAAAAACTACAACATAACCATTATCGGCCTGGGCTACGTAGGACTGCCCCTCGCCGTAGAGTTTGCCAAAAAATATCCCGTTACGGGATTTGACATCGATGCCATCAGGGTGGATGAACTGAACAAAGGCCACGACGACACCCTCGAAGTGGAAGACGAAAAGTTGCAGTCGGTGCTGGTGCAAGGTACACCGAAAAATAAGGGCCTGTACCTGACCACCGACATCACCGACATCAAAGCATCCAACATCTATTTCGTCACCGTTCCCACTCCCATCGACGAATACAAACGCCCCGACCTCACCCCGCTCATCAAAGCCAGCGAAACACTGGGCAAGGTAATCGGCAAAGGCGACATTGTAGTGTACGAATCAACTGTCTATCCCGGTGCTACCGAAGAAGACTGCCTGCCGGTGATCGAAAAAGTAAGCGGGCTGACATTCAACAAAGACTTCTACGCCGGTTACTCGCCCGAGCGTATCAACCCCGGCGACAAAGACCGGCCGCTGGTAAAGATCAAAAAAGTCACCTCGGGCTCTACCCCCAAGGTTGCCGATGAAATTGACGCATTGTACAACACCATCCTGCTGAACGGCACCCACAAAGCCTCCAGCATCAAGGTGGCAGAGGCTTCCAAGGTGATCGAAAACGCCCAGCGCGACCTGAACATCTCCTTCGTAAACGAGCTGGCGCTGATCTTCGACCGTATGGGCATCGACACCAGCGATGTGATTGATGCGGCAGGCTCCAAATGGAATTTTATCAAATACAAACCCGGCCTGGTGGGCGGTCACTGCATCGGTGTCGACCCCTACTACCTGGCGTTTAAAGCCGAAGCTTTGGGCTATTACCCGCAGGTGATCCGCTCCGGGCGGCGTGTCAACGACTACATGCCGCATTTCGTAGCCGACAAGGTGGTGAAGCTGATGATTCAAAAAGGGCATAAGATCTTGAACTCAAATGTGCTTGTGCTGGGAATCACTTTCAAAGAAAACTGCCCTGATATCCGCAACACCAAAGTAGTGGATGTCGTTCACGAACTGGCGGCTTTCGGCTGTAAAGTAGATGTCCACGACCCGTGGGCCGACCCGGAAGAGGTGATGGATGAATATGGTGTGCAGACGTTTCAGGATGGTAGCAGGCTTTACGACAAAAAATACGATGCTGTCGTACTGGCTGTGGCGCACCGCCAGTTTACCGGTATCGACTTCCCGAAACTGACGAACGGATCCAACACCGTCATCTTCGACATCAAAGGCTTCCTCGACCAGAACATTGTGGACGGAAGGCTGTAGATAACAGACATCAGATGTATGATGTAAGATTTCAGAATAAATTACTCTGCCAACAACCAGTAACCAATAACATATAACGATTAACCAATAACCTGTCGCTACGGAATCAATTCCACGGCCCGGGATTGTTTCTGTCCCTTTGTTCTATCAATGAAAAATAGTAAGAAAAAGTGGAATCTGCGAAGAATAACCCGTATATTTACCGCAGATATTGCGGAGAATAAATGAAAAGAAAGATATTCATATATCAGCAGGAAGATTGGCCAAATTTTATCTGGAACATAAATGAATTATCCGGTTTATTAGCAACAGTAAGGAACAAACAGGGACGACTAATCGGAAAGATGGAAGCACTTGGTTTTCATTTGCAAAACGAAGCTTTTCTTGAAACATTAACGACAGACATATTAAAATCGACAGAAATTGAAGGAATTATATTGAACAAAGCAGAAGTTCGTTCATCCGTAGCAAGAAGATTGGGGATTGACATCGGAGGTTTGTCTCCAACTAACAGAGACATAGAAGGTGTTGTTGATATGATGTTTGATGCAACAACTAATTTCGATAAACCACTGACAAGACAAAGACTATTTAATTGGCACTATGCTTTGTTCCCGACAGGCAGAAGCGGTATGTATAAAATCATTGCCGGAAATTGGCGTGATGATTCAACCGGACCTATGCAGGTTGTATCAGGTGCAATGGGAAAAGAAAAGGTTCATTATCAGGCACCACCTGCACATATTATTGACGAAGAAATTACAGCTTTTTTAAATTGGTTTAATAAAACTGACAATATTGATTTGGTATTAAAAGCGAGTGTCGCTCATTTATGGTTCGTTACGCTGCACCCGTTTGAGGATGGAAACGGGAGAATTGCAAGAGCAATTGCAGATATGTTGTTAGCCCGTTCGGATGGTATTCCGCAACGATTTTACAGCATGTCATCACACATACAAAAAGAAAGAAAAACATATTACGAAAAGCTTGAAAAAACACAAAAAGGTAATCTTGATATAACAGAGTGGATTTATTGGTTCTTAAACACTTTGTTAGCAGCCATAGTAAATTCGGAAGAAACTCTGGCATTAGTTGTTCGAAAGCATAAATTTTGGAACACCCACGGAACAGAAATAAATAATGAAAGACAAAAGAAGGTATTGAATAAGTTACTTGGCGAATTTACAGGAAACCTGACAAGTTCTAAATGGGCAAAGATCGCAAAATGTTCACAGGATACAGCTTTAAGGGATATACAGGATTTGATAAACAAAGGAATACTTATAAAATCTGATGCGGGAGGAAGAAGCACACAATACAAACTAAAAAATGAATAACCCGGCACCAACACAGTCATCTTCATTTCACGCCTCCTTCCACCAGTAACCAGCAACCAGCAACCAGTAAATAGTATGTATATTTGCAAATTGAATGCTAAATAGCATAAAATGAGTACCGATAATCCCGTATATCAATTCTCGCAGCATCTCTTATGGGATGTCGATCGCTCAATGCTTCACATGGAAGAAAACAGCGACTATATCGTAAAAAATGTACTGGAATACGGACTGATTGACGACTGGCAAATAATCCTGAAGTACTATGGTGTGAACAGAATTGCTGAGATCGCAAAATCCTTCAGAGAACTGGATAAAAAAGCACTATCCTTTATTTCATTTTTGTCCAACACACCGATAGAAGAATACAGATGTTACAATTATCAGCAATCGATACCGCAACACTGGAACTTCTGAGACAATTAATGTGTTTCGATGAGTTTTCCGGCCTGAGACTGGCTGGTGGCACCGCTCTTTCACTCCAAAAAGGTCACCGGAGATCTGTTGATCTGGATTTGTTCGGTGAGATAGAATTTGAGCGCGTGGATACAGTCAATACTTTTTCCGGTTTTAAAAATGTAGCCGTACTTAAAAACTCAAAAAATATTAATATTTACAGTATTGAAGGGATAAAAGTTGATTTTGTAAACTATTCCTACCCCTGGTTAGAAGAATATCTGTTAACCGAAGGGATCAGGCTTGCCGGAACAAAAGACATTGCTGCCATGAAACTTGCAGCCATCACAGGCAGGGGCAGTAAAAAAGATTTTACGGATATTTATTTCCTTCTGCAGGAATACAGCCTGAAAGAAATGATGGGTTTTTACAATCAAAAATATTTTGACGGATCGGAATTTCTTGTACTCAAAAGTCTTGCTTATTTTGCTGATGCAGAAAAAGATGCAGACCTGGATATGCTCGTGCAAGTTTCGTGGGATAAGATAAAAAGCACGATCCTCGATCATCTTCACAGATATAACATGGAACTTTAAACCCTCGCCTCGTTTCGTCCTCGTTTGCAATGTATTACATAGTTTAAATTCCGGATGCTCCCACCCCGATAATCATCGGGGTCGAACGATGGAAGGCTCTCCATGTAACTTAATTTCGTATCTTTGATAGACACCGGACAATACGGAAAAATGCTGAAACACCTGAAAATAAGAAAAGAATTATTCTGGGACATTGACCCCGCGAAACTTGATGAAGAAAAAAATAAAAGACTCATCATCGAAAGGGTGTTTACAAGGGGAGATTTGCCCGAATTGAAAGAATTAATACAATATTATGGCCTTCATACCATTAAACGGGAAATTGTAAAAGCAGGCTCTCTGGATAAGAAAACCTTGAAATGGGTCAGTGATTTTTTAGGTATTTCCGTAACAAAATTCACATGCTACACAAAGAAGCAATCGAACCAGGTACACTGGAATTACTGATCGAATTGCAAAAAACAAATTTGTTAAGCGATTTTTACCTGGCCGGCGGTACGGCTCTGGCTATACAACTCGGGCATCGTAAATCTATCGACCTGGATTTGTTTTCACAGCATGATTTTGCAATGAACAATATGCTGGAATTCCTTGAGGAACAATTCAGTTTTCAGCTTGATTATTCGGCAAAAAACACTCTTAAAGGAAGTATCAATAATGTGAAGATAGACATCATCACACACAAATACTCTTTGGTTAAAAACCCGGTAAAATGGCAGGAAACAACACTTCTATCAGCAGAAGATATTGCCGCCATGAAGCTGAATGCTATTACCGGTGACGGAACCCGGCCAAAGGACTTTATTGATGTGTATTTCTTACTAAAGCAATATTCCGTAAGTAATTTACTGGATTTCTACCGTATAAAATACAAAACAAGAAATATACTGCACGTCTTAAAAAGTTTAAACTATTTTGACGACATAAATACCGATGACTGGCCGGAAATGCTGATGGAAAAAGATGTAAACCTTGAAAAGGTAAGGCAAACCATAGAAGATCATATTGCCGATTATTCACGAAAACACTTGACAAATTAAAAAGATTGTTCCCGAGACTCATGCCTCCGGCAGACAGGTGCAACGAGGATGCTCCGCACGATCAGGCAACCAGCAACCAGTAACCAGCAAACCAGTAACCAGCAACCAGCAACCAGCAACCAGTAACCAGCAACCATGGAAACAACAACCTACGAAATCAAACCCCAATCGTCGCTGCTCGACCTTAAGCTGAAAGAAGTGTGGCGCTACCGCGACCTGATCAGCATGTTCGTGCGCCGCGACATCGTCACGCTGTACAAACAGACCATATTGGGCCCTTTATGGTATTTCATCCAGCCGCTGCTGACCACGCTGGTGTTTACCGTCATCTTCGGAAAGGTAGCTAAAATCCCTACCGACGGCCTGCCGCCGATGTTGTTCTACCTGGCGGGGGTAACGGCATGGAACTACTTCGCCGACAGCTTCCGCAATACCTCCGATACCTTTAAAAAGAACGAGAACATCTTCGGCAAGGTCTATTTCCCGCGCATAGTGATGCCCTTGTCGATCGTCATCTCGGGACTGCTGAAATTCGGTATCCAGCTGATCTTATTCATCGGCTTCATCGTATATTTTATGGCCCGCGGTGTCGACATACAGCCTGTATGGTCGCTCATCTGGCTGCTGCCGTTCCTGCTGCTGCTGATGGGTTTTATGGGCCTCGGCTTCGGCATGATCATCTCCTCCATGACCACCAAATACCGCGACCTGGTGTTCCTCATCCAGTTCGGCATCCAGCTGCTGATGTATGCTACGCCGGTCATCTACCCGCTCTCCACCATCCCCGAAAAATACAGATGGATTGTGGAGCTGAACCCCATGACCAGCATCATCGAAACCTTCCGTTATACTTTTCTGGGGCAGGGCAGCTTCAGCTGGCAGGGACTGGCATACACAACGGTCTTCACCGCCGTGCTCATGTTCTTCGGACTGATCATTTTTAATAAGACGGAAAAGAATTTTATGGATACGGTGTAAAGGTTCACGCAGAGCCGCAGAGACGCAGAGGGTTAAGAACGCAGAGGATGTTAGGCTGCAAAGGAATACTTAATGAATATTTTATAAATCAAATCGACACACTTAAAAACAAATGCACGAGAATGAGATTTCTAAAATAATAGTAGATGTTTGTTATAAAATTCATACAACACTCGGGTCGGGACTTTTTGAATCGGTATATGAAGAGATACTGGAACATGAACTAATTAATCGGGGACTGAAAATAAAACGGCAGCAAGCTATTCCGGTCGTTTGGGATGATATTAAATTTGATCACGGTTTCCGAGCGGACCTGATCGTTGAAGATAAAGTGATTATTGAAATAAAGTCGGTAGAAACTATTGTTCCCGTTCATCATAAACAATTATTGACTTATCTGAAATTAACCGATATGAAACTGGGACTTCTCATCAATTTCAATGAAGCCCTGATTAAACATGGCATCCACCGAATAGTAAATAACCTCTAAAAATAAACCATGCGCCTTTGCGTCTCTGCGTGAACCAAAACCGCGTCTCTGCGTTTTTGCGTGAAACAAAAAGTTCGAAACCATCACGGCTGCACGTGCCCGGGAAAAGCAACTAAAAGCAGGCTCCAGAGCAAAAAAAGTAAAGCTGATCGAAGAAATGAATCCGGAATGGAAAGATCTTTACGAGGACCTGTAGGCTCTGGCGTTGGACAAGATTGCCGCGGTCGGCTACAGCCTCCCTCGCAATTCACGTGTTCCAATACATAATTAGCAGGGAATAATCTTACGTACAATCAAACCTATGAAACACGTAATTTGCGAGGCCTTCGCAGAAGGCCGAAGCAATCTTGAACAACCCACTCGCCCTTAAATACAAAACATGCAACCCATCATAAAACCAAACACCCCCCAAAAACCCTACCTGATTGAATTTGACGGCAAAGGAAATGTTGAAGAAGGCCATATTTCCATTGCGCAGTTCGAAAAGGAGATACCCTTTGCCATCAAAAGGGTCTTCTGGACTTACGCAACACCGGAGACCGTAAAACGCGGCAAACATGCGCATTACAAAACACAACAGGTGCTCATCGCCGTAGCCGGTACCATCACCGTCACTACCGAGCTGCCCGACGGTAGCAGAGACCATTTTGTGCTCGACACACCCGGAAAAGGGGTATTCATCCCGCCTTATGCGTGGCACGAAATGTACTATACACAGGATGCCGTTCAATTGGCCATCGCCTCCACAAAATTCGATGCAGCCGATTACATAAGAGACTACCGGCTGTTTAAAAAATTACAAAGTGACGCCTGAGGCTCCCGCCCGCTACCAAAGCCTGAGAGCCGACAGAAGCAACCCATACGAATGATAAAATTTCTGGATCTTCGGAAGATAAACCAACACTGCGCCGCCGAGCTGGATGAAGCAGCTGCAGCGGTGATACATTCCGGACAATACATTCTGGGAGAAAAAGTAAGCCGCTTCGAAGAGGCATTTGCCCGCTACTGCGGCACGAAACACTGTATAGGCGTGGCCAGCGGTATGGATGCCCTGACACTCATCTTCCAGGCGTACAAAATAATGGGCAAGCTGGCTGCCGGCGACGAGGTGATCGTTCCTGCCAACACCTATATAGCCACCCTGCTGAGTGTTACAGCCAGCGGGCTGACGCCCGTGCTTGTCGAGCCGGATGAAGAAACATACACCATCGACCCGGAGCTGATAGAAGAGCAGATCACTTCGGCGACAAAGGCAATCATCCCCGTGCATCTGTACGGGCAGCTGGCGGACAGGGAGCATGTGCACCGGCTGGCGGAAAAATACAACTTGCTGGTGGTTGAAGACGCTGCCCAGGCACATGG
>QMPO01000055.1 GCA_003648625.1 Bacteroidota bacterium | reverse complement strand
TGTACAAAGTATTTAACCAACCAGATTATGACATGGCAAACTTTGTGAACAGGATTATTGATAACAGTTCTCTAGATTAGATTTTAGTGAATCACACAAACTTTTTTAACCTGATTTTCTATTTGAATGTAATATATGCCTGATGGTAAATGCAGCAGGTCAACAGTTAATATTTTTTCTCTCATGATGACACGTTGAACAAAGCTGCCACTCTCATCAAATATAAGCACATCAACCGGACTCCTTAAATCCGTGTTTTTTTGTTCCAGTTTAAAATAACCATTATTTGGATTAGGATAAACAGAAAAATCTATGTTATCTTCATCAGGATCATTAGCATTTGCAACAAGTCCAATATAAATATCAATACTTGGCCAAAGAAGCGAATCCGGATGATCGGAAGAGGCAAAAACAACACTTCTATATAAATTATTCTCTTCCACTAACTTTACTAAAATACCATGTCCCTGATCCGGATCATCAATGATCGCCTGCGCCAGATCTGTTATATCTATATTCAGGTAATGTTGATCAAATATATTAGATGAATTCACCATTACTTGATTATCAGATGAAGTTTCCGGCTGTTCATACCAATCTACAGCATGTTCGTCCCACGGTTCCGTTATCCGATTTATTACCAGGCTGTTTTTTCCTCCCAGAGTAGAATGGCCTATATGATCAGATACCGGATCATGATAAAGATTTAATTCTGCTTTTAAAATCTCCGTGCCTTCAGGAATGCATTGAGAAAGTTGGAAGTCTATCAGAAAACGACCTGTTCCCTCCTCGCCGTTGTATGTCCATACTGATGAAATCAGGGTATGCCTGTCACCATCGGGAGAATGATATACACTATTAATGTATGCATCCTTTCCGTCTACACTCCCTGGCTTAATATGAATAATTGTATCGTATTCAATGCGATTATCGTATTCAATATATAGCGTTGGCCTCAAATCAGGATCGGCATGATCTATCGAGGCAAAAACGAGACTACGGTATAGCTCATATTCATCAAACAACTTTATTATAAAACCCAGTTGAATATCAGGATGGTTAACCATATCCTGAACAAGTCTAGTTACACTAAGGTCCGGATAGTCCTGGTCTTCACTTTCAGGCGCAGGAATAAAAACCCAGTTTGTATTTGTGGTTATTGGTTGAGTGTACCACGTTACTTCCTCATCCGACCAGTTTTCAACAATTCTCATTATTATTCCTGTATTATCTCCACCCATATTTGAATGGCCAATATGTTCAGAAGTCGGATCATGGTATAAAGACAACTTCGCATTAAGAACTGTCGCATATTCAGGTATTTCAGACAGATCAAATCTAATAAGGCTTCGCCCCACACCTTCGTATCCTCCATAAGTCCAATGGGCCGAAATCAAAGTTGGCGCGTAGCCATTGGGGGCATAATTAACTGAGTTAATATACGCATCTTCAATAGATTCGCCACTAATGATGATTGTGTCTTGTGCTAATACTGAATAAGTACATCCGATGAATAAATACAAATACAAGAATAACTTTTTCATTTTTTTAAGGATAAGAGAACCATAAAATTAAGGAATATATTCATTTTTTACAAAGAATATTTGCAAACAAAAATTTATGACATAGGTCAAACAGCTACTTCTGATCCAAAAGTGAAGCCAGTTCTTTTGTCAAATGTTTACGTGAATAGGATTTGATTTTTCCGTTATTTACAGATATAGCCCCCCCCTCACGCCACAGGTTAAATAGCTTCAACAGGTAGTTAAATAGTTTATCCTGATCCTGATAGTCAAACAATTCCCCAGCTGTGCATTCTTTTATTATCCGTGCAGCATCTCCATGTACAGGACCAACCCCTATAATTGTTTTTTCCGCACCAAGGTACTCAAACAGTTTTCCGGTTAAAATTCCCTGATTATTTTCTACATCAGGAATTGCCAGAAAAAGAATCGTTGATTTTTGCAAATACTGAATTGACTGTTCATGAGGAACATAACCAATGTATTCTGTTATTTCTTTCAGGGGGGTGTTTTGTATATAATCTTTGTATTTTCCCGACACAACACCCACAAACCTTAAAATGATCTTGACCCCGTTCATTTCTTCACTTAATTTTTGAACGGCATTTAAAAATGATTCAATGTGGTAACCGGAAGCAATAGTTCCTGTGTGAATTATAATAAACTTGTTTTTATCAACTTCAACTCTATTTTGAAAATCTGAATCATCGTAACCATTTGGTATAACTGAGAATTTTTTATAATCCGAATCAGATATTTTTAAACTAAATTGATTTTTAATTGCCTCACTAACAACAATAACCTTATCCGCTTCTGTCAGAACCTTTTTCTCATAACTGCTATCAATTGATTTTGCAATCGACGTATGATATAGCTGATCATAGTAATAAATATCTGTCCACGGATCGCGAAGGTCTGCTATCCAGTTGATCTTTAACTTATTCTTTAGCTTTCTTCCAATCAATTGCGTTGAATGGGGGGGGCTTGTGGTGATAACCGTTGAAATGTCGTACTCCTGTATTAGTTGTTTTGCCTTTTTATATGCAAACTTATTCCAGCCTTTTCGCGCATCAGGAAGAAAAAAGTTGCCCCGAACAAAGCGCATTATCTTCTGAAAAAATGATGTCTCCGTTTCATTGGCAAAACCGGAATGCGGTATGTCCTTTTTTCCTGATAATTTTTTATAAATTTTAAAAGGTTCCCAGGATTTAGTGTAATAAACCTTCACACTAGCTGGAACTTCGTCAAGCAGGCTGTTATCTGTTAACGGATAAGAAGCGTATTTTTCATCAACTGTCAGAATAATTGGTTCTATGCCAAATTCAGGAAGATATTTTACAAACTTCAGCCAGCGCTGCACGCCTGCCCCTCCGCTTGGCGGCCAATAGTACGTTATGATGAGGACTTTTTTCAATCTTGTTGCTGGTTACTGGTTACTGGTGGCTCGTCATTAGATATCGACTTTTGCTTCTTCATTTTACTTATTTCCTTCCAAACCGCAGCAATTATTAGTAAAATTAAAAGTAGCGATGCACCAAACGAAACTTTCTCTCCAACAACCCAGACTTTCGGCTCAAATTTAAACTCAATGGTTCCGCTGCCTGCCGGTACGATCATTGCCCGTAGCACATAATTCACTCTGAAATACGGGACTTCTTCTCCGTTCAGATATGCTTTCCATCCTTTGTTGTAATAGATTTCAGAAAATATAAGCATCTGCTCTTTGCCTGCGTTGTAATTATACTTCAGGTAATTAGGTGCATAACTTTCCAACGTAACACCGGCCGACATATCCTGCTCAAATTTCTTTTCTCCCAATATATCCGCAAATCGCTTATCAACAACCACAGTATCTTTAAGATTATGTTTTCCTAACGCATCAATTTCCTCATCAGCCGAACCAACGTAAACATATCCCGGAGCAAACCACGCATGACCGTAAGCATATTTGTTGAACAACGGAGGAGCATCGGGATTATACATGATATATTTTGTATTGAGCATGTTCAACACATCCAGTCTCATAAACATTTCATCAACCTTTGCCTGCGTTGCTCCCGATTGTAATGTTTCCACAATTTTAGCTATTTCAGGTTGAATATAAGCATCTATCAGGTCCTGGTACCTTTGTAGTTTGGCTCCATGGTAGCCACCTATCGATTTGTGAAAATAGGAGCATCCGGCATCGTTGAAGGTGCTTTTTGTCAGATCGAGTACCCTGAAATCGGGGTCCGTATCTTTTAATATTTCCTGGTTGGCAAAAGTGGCTTTAAACGGTTCTTCCACCAAACGGGCTCTTTCAAAATTGGCATTATTCAGGTACCGCTTATCTACCGATACCATATCAACCACTAACAGTACACCCAGGGCAACCAACAATATAGTCTTGTTTACAAAACCTTTTATAAAAGCCCATACAAACCCACCTGCCAATACAATGAAGATAAAACTACGCAGCACATCAGCCTTGAAAATAGCAATGCGCACATCTTCCAGACTCGTCATAAATGTTGCCAGTTGTACCGGGTCGGCACTGCTTTTCATACTTTCAAACTGCTGCACTTCAAACTGACTTAAGAAATTAAAGAAAGCTGTAGGAAACAGATAAAACAAGAAGGTAATACCTGCTGTAATTCCCAACGAATAATAAATTGGTTTTGGATGTGTTTTTAATTCATCTCTGTTTCTGATAAGTGCCCCCAGTGCCATAAATGCAAGCACAGGAATGGCCAGCTCAGCCATAACCAGTGTCATAGAAACAGCGCGGAACTTATTATACCCGGGAATATAGTCGATAAAGAAATCGGTGAACCCCATCCAGTTTTTACCCCAGGCAAGAAGGATTGACAAGACGGTAACTGCCAGCAATACCCATTTAAATTTACTTTTTACTATAAATAACCCTAATACAAAAAGGAATATAACAAAAGCCCCCACGTACACCGGCCCCGAAGTTCCGGGCTGGTCGCCCCAATAGGCATTTTGCCCTGCAATAGAATTGCGATAGGCCGGATCAGCTTTTGCCAGTGCTTTTTGCTGGCCGATCACTCCTGACGCCCCACCTTTTACATTGGGAATCAGCAGCGACCATGTTTCGCCTATACCGTAACTCCAGTGTGTAATGTAATCCCTGTCGAGTCCCCCGGACTTATTTTCCAGGTTTTTGGTCAGCTCGGGTTTGCCACGCATGGTATCTTTTCCGTAATCGTAAGTTGCCCATAAACTTGTGATATGTGTTGATCCTGCCAGCATGGCTCCTACAATCAGCACACCTACTACTTTAACAAAATACGTCAATTGTTTTTCCGAAACGGCTTTTACCAATTCATAAATTCCATAAATAAGAACGATAAGAAGTAAATAATAAGTTATCTGGAGATGGCCCGCATATATTTCCAGCGCCAGGGCTATCGTAAACAATAAGGCTCCCCGCCATAACTTTCCTCTCCTGAAGGCCAGGATTATACCTGCCAGAACCGGTGCCATATACCCAATGGCATGGGCTTTCGATGTGTGCCCCGCACCCAGAATAATGAAAAAGTAAGAAGAGAGGGCAAAAGCAATGGCTCCGAGCACACTTACCCAGGGATCATTTTTAAGTACCAGCATTAAAATGAAAAATCCAAGGAAATATAAAAACACGTAATTCGCCGGACGCGGAAGCCCCAGCATCAATATCTTATCAACATAGCGCACCAGGTTAGCCTTATACTGCACCGAAATCTGCCAGGCGGGCATACCGCCAAACATGGAGTTGGTCCAGAGGGGTTCTTCTCCGGTTTTGTCTCTGAAATCTGAAATTTCTTTAGACATTCCCTTGAACATGGAAATATCGTGCTGCTTCAGTTTTTTCCCTTCCAGCACCGGCGAAAAATAAACCAGTGTAATGGCTAAAAAAACGACTACTGCCACTATATAGGGTAATGATTTGTTCAACAATTCCTTATTCATGCTCTTTTTTATGTTGTGATAGTTTAAACAGAAATTCATTCATCCACATCTTCAAAATCTACATATTCTCCGAATTCCGCATCGTCCTTTTTTGGCTTTGTCCGAGTATTTTTAACCTCTACGTCTCCTTCACTTTTCTTTGCCTGACTACGCGCGTCTCCCCAGCCAAAAAAATCATAATACTTCTGCTGCTGCTTTCTCATGTGTCTGGATAGCAGCCACGGAAGACCGTATCTAAAGAACAGCCGAAAGGCATAAACCAGAATTAAGAAAACAAATAAGACTGACAGAAAAGTTTCCAGCATAAGTACCGTTCCTTATTAAATTTGTGCGAAGTTATTGTTTTTTGATAAAATATCCGGCCCATAAATAAAAAAGGAGGCATGCAGCATACCTCCTTTATATCTTTTTCCGGATACGGATAAAATTCAATCGTACGATTTATCTTTTGATCTCGTCAGAAACAGTTAATCTCTTTCTTCCTTTTGACCTTCTTCTTTTCAGTACTTTCCGGCCATTCACGGTTGCCATTCTTTCACGGAAGCCATGTTTATTTCTTCTTTTTCTGTTTGAAGGCTGAAATGTTCTCTTCGTCATGGTATTTTATTTTGGGAGTGCAAAAATAGACTTTTTTCTTTGATCACAAAAATCTTTATAAAAAAAGTTTGCTTAATTATTAAAAAACACCCCGGCAACTTATCGTTGACCGGGGTGTTTTTATCCTTTTCAGTGTTCGTTATTTCTCAGGAACATGTTTTAATGTTTCCAGGAGGAAATCATAAAACATCTGAACCGTATCAATTTTCACCATTTCATCGGGTGAATGCGGGTTACGGATGGTAGGCCCGAAAGAGATCATATCCCAGTTGGTATATGTTGCTCCCAGAATACCACATTCCAGTCCTGCGTGAATTACCTTCACCTCGGGAACTTTTCCGAATTTATTGTTATAGATTTCTTTCATTTCCTTCAGGATGGCCGAGTCGGGATTTGGCTTCCACCCTGGATAAGCTCCTTCGTTGCGCGCTTTGGCACCGGCTGCTTCATAAACCGCTTTGATCTCGTTGGCAATTTTATCCCTGTCGTCATCAACAAGGCTCCTGCTCAGCGAACAAATTTCTATTTTCTTACCGTCCGATTTCACAATTGCGAGGTTAGTAGATGTTTCTACAATGCCTTCCACGCTTTCGCTCATTTTTATCACACCGTTCGGGCAACCGGCAACAGCATCAAACAGACCTTTTTCTGTTTTTTCATCAATCAGCTTTTTAGGTGCTTCCGTTTCTTCAACAGTAACCTCCAGGCCCGGATCAGCGTCTTTGAACTCGTCTTTTGCTATTTCTTCAAATTCCTTGATGTAAGCTTCAAAATTTTCCTTTTCACCTTCCGGAACTACCACCGTTACGAACGATTCGCGCGGAATGGCATTACGCAGGCTGCCCCCGTTGATATCGGCCAGGCGCAGTCCGTATTTCTCAGCAGCTTTCATCAGCAGCACATTCATTATCTTGTTGGCATTTCCGCGACCAAGATGAATATCAAGTCCCGAATGCCCGCCTTTTAATCCTTTAACACTTACTTTATAAGCAACCATACCTTCGGGAACATCCTCTGTTTTGTACTTAAACTCGGCAATAGTGTCAATTCCGCCGGCACAACCAATGTACAGTTCTCCTTCGTCTTCCGAGTCGAGATTCAGCAGTATGTCACCATCCAGCACACCGGCCTTCAGGTTTTCAGCTCCTGTCATGCCCGTTTCTTCATCCATCGTGATCAGCGCTTCAACAGGTCCATGTACAATATCCGTGGCTTCAAGTACTGCCATAGTAGCGGCAACGCCCATGCCATTATCGGCGCCCAGTGTAGTTCCTTTTGCAGTCACCCACTCACCGTCAACATAAGCGTCAATCGGATCTTTTTCAAAATCGTGCTCGGTATCGGCATTTTTTTGCGGTACCATATCCATGTGCCCCTGCAAGATGATTCCTTTGCGGTTTTCCATTCCTTCTGTAGCAGGCTTTTTGATGATTACATTTCCGATCTCATCCACAATGGTTTCCAAACCAAGGTCTTCACCGAATTTTTTCAGGAAAGCCCTGACTTTTTCTTCCTTTTTGGAAGGACGCGGTATTTGTGTCAGTTCGTAGAAGTTTTTCCACAAACTTTCAGGTTTAAGTTTTAAAATATCTTTACTCATTATTTTATTAATTTTAATTATTTCTCAATATTCGGCATCTCGAGGCCATAACCTTTCTTCTTGTCTTCTACTTTCAGCAGGAAGGCAAATAATAACGACAATATAGAGAGCGACAGGAAAATCAACATGTCATAAAAATAATCATATCTGATATTCAGTCTTTCTTTCTCAATTGTGTTGTAAGCGCTTTGTTTTCCAATGCTAACTACCTCTTTCAGAACTTCTTTTTTATCGCCTGAAAGGTTAACATTTTCGAGTTTCCGGATAATTCCCGTGTAAATCTCATTTTCAACATTCTTTGTATCTACCTCCTCAATTGACACCGGTTCGTAGGTTGTATATTGCACCACCGAATCAACGGCACTTCCTGTTGCTTTTTCTACAGCTTTATAAATTTCTCTTTCAGTAAAGGACTGTCCATCCAATGTTTCATTGAATGCCTTTTCAATAGCTGTTTTAACAACAATCTTATTTGGCGAAACGTCCGGGTTTGTTGTGTTCAATACAATACCGAGGATCAATGGAATAAACAGGAGACCTATATTTTGTATCCAGAAAATGACAGCATAAGCCGTTCCCAGTTGTTTTTCGGGAATGATCTTCGGAACGGAAGGCCACATAGCCGAAGGAACCAAAGAGAATCCTACTCCCAGAATGATAACCATCACCGTAGCTACCCACCACAAATTCAATGACGGGATTGTAAGGATTCCGTGAACAAAAATCAATATCATGGAACCGATCATCATAATGGTAGCTCCTTTCCCGAATTTGTCATAGATCCCTCCAAACAACGGAGTAAGGAACATGGTTCCCAGAGGAAGCAGTCCCGGAATAGTTCCGGCCCAATAAGGATCCACATTGTATTTATTAATCATCAAGTCGGTAGCATAAAACAGGAATGGGAATACGGCTGAATAAAACAGCACGCATAATATGGCAATGTACCAGAAGCCAAGGTTGCTGATGATTAACTTAATATCACTAATTTTAAACTCATCATCTTCTGAGATTTCTTGTTCCTGTGTTCCTTCCGACTTATCCAGTTTAATATCCAGAATTGAGAAAGTAATAAACGAGCCCACACCGACAAGCATCACAATTAATGCAAACAGGATAGGTGCTGTAACTGTAAAGTTTTTTGCCAAAGGAAGAGAAATTACAAGAGCCAGCATCGTTCCCAAGCGGGCAATAGACATCTGCATACCCATAGCCAGTGCCATCTCTTTTCCTTTAAACCAGCGCACAACTGATTTCGAAATAGTAATTCCAATGGCTTCGGTACCTACACCAAAAATGGCAAATCCCAGTGATGAAAGTAACACCTGTGTCTTCATATCTCCAAGAATCGGGATATGAACAACGGACCCTTCCGGAAAATGATGTGATACGGCCCAGTAGTTTAAAGCTGTTCCAAGGAACATAACGATTGTTGCTCCAAGACCTGTTTTCCTGATGCCCAGTTTATCCAGAATAAAACCACTGAATATCAGCATAAACAGAAATACATTAAACCAGGCATAAGCAGATGTATAGGTGCCGAAATCCTCGCTGTTCCAACCCAGGATACTTTCCAGCATCGGTTTAATGGATGAAAGGGCATAATTGAAATAATAAGCACCGAAAATAGATAGCGAAGCCAGAACTAACGCTGTCCACCGTGCACCTGCAGATTCTCTTAACGATTTTTTTATTGCTTCTGTCATATTCTGTTTTTTAAAATGAAGTGGCGAAATTAAGATAATTTATTGAGGATTGGAAACGATCGTTTCATTTAAACAAGTGTACCAGACTCTTAGTTTCATAAAACGATTCAGTGAAGTAGTCATCCAACGGATATATCTTCTTTTTTAACCGTTTCACCTCGCGCAATTCTTTTGCCAGGTCCCCTCCTTTTAAGTATAAAATACCGTTGGGAATTTTGTTGAATGATTTACGATGAAATTTATAACCTACCCACCGGACAAAATCGGGCAAAGCCGTTACCGCCCTGCTGACAATAAAGTCGAACGAGTGGTCTACCTGCTCCATTCTAAGTTGTTCTGCTACCACATTTTTTAAGCCCAGACTAGCAACAACTTCCTGCACCACCCTGATCTTCTTGCCAATCGAATCTACCAGATAAAAACGTGCATCCGGAAACATAATAGCCAGTGGAATGCCCGGAAATCCTCCTCCGGTACCAGCGTCCATTACCTCTGTATAGCCCTTAAACTGAACTATTTTGGCAATAGCCAGCGAATGCAGTACATGGTGTATGTAAAAATTGTCCATGTCTTTGCGCGAGATCACATTGATCTTTGCATTCCACTCTTCATACAAAGGCTTTAATCTTGTAAATTGCTCTTTCTGCTCTTTCGAAAGTTCAGGGAAATATTTGAAGATAATTGACGAATCCATTGGCTGAAAATAAGAACGCACGAAGTTACTAAAATTCAAGCAATCTTCCAGATTCGGAACGACCTGGAAGCGTTGCGACAAAGAAACAAGCATCCTTCAAGCGTCGGAACGACCTGGAAGTGTTGCTGTGATTTAAGAGCTTCCTTTCTATCCCAGACACTTCCAGGTGCAAGCACCCTGGAAGGTCAGGTCTTAATTGGAGCATCCTTCCAGATTCGGAACGACCTGGAAGCGTTATGGCAGGTGCAAGCACACAGGAAAATCCGGAAGGTCTTAGTATTTAACAATCTTTTGTGCAAAATTGCGTTTTCCGGTAAGGCTTTCTTTCTGTCAACAAACTACTTTTGTTTTAAAGATAACTGGTGTTGAAACTGAGATTGATCATATTTCTGTCAGGTGTAATATTACCCTTTCTTTTGTTGTCGCAAGACAGGATGAGTACAGAAGAATATATTGAGCTCTATAAAAACATTGCCATAAAAAAGATGAAAGAATACGGCATTCCAGCTTCCATCACGCTGGCCCAGGGTATCCTTGAATCGGGTAGCGGAAACAGTAAACTGGCGCGAATAGCCAATAACCATTTCGGTATCAAATGCCATAAAGACTGGCATGGCAAAACCTTTTACATGGACGACGATGAAGAACATGAATGTTTTAGGAAATACAACAAAGCGGAAGATTCATACCGCGATCATTCGCTGTTTTTAACACAACGCGGGCGTTATTCATTCCTGTTCGATTACGACATCAAAGATTATAAAAAGTGGGCACACGGACTGAAAAAAGCCGGTTATGCCACCAACCCGAAATATCCGCAACTGTTGATTCGTATTATAGAAAATTACGAACTGGCGCAATACGATTCAGGAAAAGCGGGCAAAAGAAAAAAGAAGAAAGAAAACCTTGTCGATTTAGCCGAAATAGCTGCCCCCGTGACAGCAGACCTTATAAAAATTGACACCACAGCTACCGGAAGGCAGCTGTACACAAACAACGGGAAAAAACTTATCATAGCCAGAGAAGGTGATAACTACTATGATATCGCACAAGAATTCGGCATTTATTCGTGGCAGTTGTATACGTACAATGATGTTAGTAAAAAACACGAAGTAAGATCGGGTGAACTGGTGTATCTTGAAAAGAAAAAAAGAAAAGCCGATAAAAAATTCAAAACACATATTGTACTGGAAGGCGAGAGCATGCAAATGATCTCCCAGATATACGGCATTAAACTAAAGCGCCTTTATTCGATGAATAACCTGCCTGAAGGAATTCAGGTTTCTGCGGGAACTAAGCTGAAAGTAAGATAATAAACTACAGTACGTTGATCTTTCCTTTACCTTTTGCTACAAATTCACCAATTACACAAGCAGCGGAGAGTCCGCTCTTATTTAAGTCGGCCAGGTAATTCTCAGCATCTGAAGCTTTCATAGCCACCAATAGTCCTCCCGAAGTCTGCGCATCACTCAACAATAAACGGTCGGTACGTGTGTGCGTACCAAACTCATCATCCTGTTGTACAAAATCAAGATTATTATAAGTACCTCCCGGAATAATACCGGCAGCAGCCAGGTTTTTCACTTCACGTAAAAACGGCACTTTGTCAAAAAATACACGCACATCACATGCCGAGCCCTTACTCATCTCCCTGAGGTGGCCCAGCAAACCGAAACCTGTTACATCCGTACAGGCATGCACTTCATAATTCTGCATTAATTCGGCAGGAATCTTATTCAAAGTCGCCATCAGGGTTGTAACTTCCCTGCGTAAATCCTCTTCAATTAACCCTCTTTTTATTGCTGTTGACAAAATGCCCGTTCCCAGCGGCTTGGTAAGAATCAGCATATCTCCGGG
>QMPO01000054.1 GCA_003648625.1 Bacteroidota bacterium | reverse complement strand
TGTGGGTTCTGAGCAAAGCTGTTGTAATTCAGCAGTCCCCCTATTATTTTAAAGCCTAAAACAAAATTAAAAATGAAAACAGTAGCTAGTTCCTGTACAGAAGCCGGCTTACCTTTCTGAATCTTTTTCTTTCGGGGTTTAATTAAACCTTCTTTCTCCTTCCTTTGGAGTTCCCGGTATAGAAAATAAGCACCAAACAAAAAGGCAAGGGCCAGGAAGAAGCCATAACTCTGTATGGGTAAAACGATGTTGGTTCCAAACCAGTCGTTAATCAGGTCGCTAAGCTTTGGATACATATTTCAGAGATGTTTTTGTTTTATAAAAAAACGTAATCAAAAATACAATTATATTACCTCATAGTTGTTCCTTTTTTTTTCCTGTCCGTAAATTGCTGGAATACGATGCCCAAAATAATGAGAACAAGTCCGGCAACGGTTGACGCGCGAATGGTTTCACCTACCGTCAGGTTTATCCAGAACAAAGCAAAGAAAGGGGAGAGGTAAATCAGGTTGCTAACCTTGGCTGTATTTCCTGAGAAATTAAGAGCTTTGAGCCAGATAACAAAAGTAATGCTCATTTCAAAAAGACCGATATACACACTTCCGGCCAGTGCTTCCCGTACTGGTATATGAACCCCTTCGCCTGTTACCAGCAGGTAAACAAGTATATATACCGAACCAAAGAAAAGATTGAGCATGATCTTGCCGGTTTCTTCCCGTTTGTCTTTCATGTTCAGTATCCAGTAAATAGCCCAGAAAAAGGCACTTCCAACCGCGAGGCCAACACCCAAAGGATTGGCTAATTCAAAAATCTGCAGGTTTCCGTTTGTAGAAATGATGACAATACCTAAAAAGCTGATAAATATAGCCACAATGCTTAGAGGCTTTATTTTCTGTTTAAGAAAGGGAATGGAAAGCAAAACAAGGGCAATGGGCCATGTGTAGTTTAAGGTTCCGGCAACCTGTGCTTCGAGCAGATCATAGGCTTTAAACAGGATCAGGTAATACAGGAATGGATTGAATAGTCCCATTAAAGCGGAGGCAGCCAGTGATCTCCTGTTCACATCTTTTAACCTGAGCCGCCGGGAACTTAACTGGTTTAGAACAAGCAGGGTGAAGCAACCTGAAACCGATGACCAGAACAGCATCTGATCAAACGAAATATACCTCAGTGTAAGTTTGAATGCCGAGCTCATGGTTGACCAGAAAAGTACTGCCAGCAGGGCCAGTAGGTACGCTTTCTTTTGATTTGTCAGGGGAGTGTTCACCAGCTAATTATTATTTTAAGAGTAAAGATAATTTTCTGTGATCAATTTGTCATTGCCCATGGAGGTACAACGTGCGGGTCGAAACCGAAAACTATCGTTCCCCAGTAATAGGTGAGGAGGGTAATGATGATGGCACCAAAAATGTTAAGTATGAACCCCGTTCGGGCCATCTGCATGACGGTCACTTTGTTAGATCCGAAAATAATGGCGTTAGGGGGAGTGGCTACCGGAAGCATAAATGCCATAGACGCGCTGATGGTCGCCGGAAGCATTAAAAGCAATGGGTGTATTCCGATAGAAACCGATAGTCCTGCCAAAACGGGCAAGAGCATTTCTGTAGTAGCTGTGTTGGATGTAAGTTCGGTAAGAAATGTCATTCCTATGGCAATGATAAAAATAATAATGAGCGGATGAAATACAGCAACTCCGCTTAATTGTTCACCGAACCACATCGATAAGCCCGATTCTTTAAACCCCGTTGCCAGAGCGAAACCTCCACCAAAAAGCAATACAATATTCCACGGAATCCCTTTAGCTGTTTTCCAGTCCATCAGGTACTTTTCCTTTTGGCTTGTTGATGGAATAAAGAATAAAATGACCGACATAGCGATGGCAACCGTTCCATCGGTAAAGTATTCGGGGTGATTAAAAAAACTGCTCCAACCCGGAATGACAAATTGGTCAATAGTGATTCCCGACCTTGTTAACCATAAAAAGGCCAGTAGCACGAAATCAATTAAAATTATTTTTTCTTCTATGGAGGCTGGCCCAAGTTCTTTATAATATGCTTTGAAGTCGGCTCCTTTACCAATGGCCCACTCTTTTTTCGGTTTAAATATCAGATATAAAAAGAGCCAGATAAATGCAATTGATATCAGGGTGATGGGAAAAGCGAACAAAAACCAGCTGCTGAAGCTGATATCAGGAGCCTCCGGAAACATGATCTGTAAGATACGGACAAAAGAAAGATTTGGCGGTGTGCCGACAAGTGTAGCTACCCCTCCAATGGAAGCGCTGTACGCAACGCCCAGTAACAGTCCTACGGAATAACGCGAGATATCCTGAGTGTCAACATGCTCCTCCAGTTTCTTGATTATAGAGAGTACAATAGGAAGCATCATCATGGTTGTGGCCGTGTTGGATATCCACATTGAGAGAAATGCAGTAGCCGCCATAAACCCGAATAAAACGCGGGCAGGGCTGGTTCCGGTGATCATAAGGATTTTAAGGGCAATTCTTTTATGAAGGTTCCATCTTTGCATGGCCAGTGCAATTAAAAATCCGCCAATAAAGAGAAAGATCACATGATTGAAGTAGGTAGCGGAAACTTGTTTTCCGCTCATAATACCGAGTAAAGGGAACAAAACAACAGGTAGGAGCGCTGTTATGGCAAGGGGAATGATCTCTGTGATCCACCAGATGGCCATTAGCAGAGCAACGGCGAGGGTGTATGTTACTTGTGGCTGCCCGGGCTCAAGATCTAAGAAAAGGATGATGTACAAAAACAGTAAAGGGCCAATAATATACCCAATAATCTTGCGCAAACTGAAACGATGACCCGACTGATCTGCCATTCCTTTCGGATTTGATTATTGTTGCAAATTAGTCAATTTTGCTTAAATAATTGTTAGTTTCAGTAACCAAATTCTCAGAAAAATGAATTTACGGATACCTGATCCTGGCGTGTGCATTGCTTGCAGAAAGCGACAGGGAAAGCTCTTTATTTTCGATATACTGAAATAAGTGCGGGTAAAAATTGCAAAAAATGTGGTACCTTTGTCTCCCTCATTTTTTAAAAAAATTGAATATGAGTAAGTTAGCAGTAGTAGCCTTTGGAGGTAATGCGCTTCTCCGGGCAGGTCAGAAAGGAACGATTGACGAACAGGAGGCAAATGCATATAACGCAAGTAAGAACCTGGTCAAGTTGATCAACAGGGATTACAATCTTGTGGTTACCCATGGGAATGGTCCGCAGGTAGGAAATATTTTACTGGCAAATATTGCCGGAAGCAAACAATATGGTATTCCTGAAATGCCTATGGATATTAGCGTCGCTTATTCGCAGGGTTTCATTGGTTATCTGTTGGAGCAGCAATTACGTAATGTGTTGCTGGAAGATGACCTTGACAGAGATATTATTTCCATTATAACACGTGTGCTGGTCAACAAAGACGATCCGGCTTTTAAAAATCCGACAAAACCAATAGGTCCGTACTTTTCTCAGGAAGAAGCTGAAGAAGTAATGAAGAATACCGATTTTATTTTCAAAGAAGATGCAGCAGGAAGAGGCTGGCGCAAAGTTGTCGCTTCTCCAACGCCATTGGTTATCTTCAACCGCATGTCGATTGAAAAAATTGCACGTGAAGGCCATATTGTCATTGCCGTCGGTGGTGGTGGCATTCCTTGTTTTTATGTGCATGAAAATAAATTGCAGGGTATCGATGCAGTGATCGACAAAGACCTTGCCTCAGCTTTGCTGGCATCTCAGATCAGAGCAGACAAATTGTTTATACTTACAGATATACCCAAGGTGTGTCTGAATTTTAACACACCGCAGGAAAAAACACTTGATCGGATAAGTATTGCCGATGCAAAACGTTATCTTGAAGAAGGCCAGTTTGGCGAAGGAAGCATGGCTCCGAAAATCCGTGCCGCCATACATTTTGTGGAACGTAGTGGTAAAGACACCATTATCACCGAAACTACGCTGCTGGGAGTGGATAACGGCGGAACGAGGGTTACAATAGTTTAAAGAGTGCTTACTTTTTTTGTTCTTCAGCCATTTTAACGTAAAAAGCAACTTTTTCGAGTGTAGTGATCATATCGTATTCTTCAAGATATACATGGTCGGGAACCTCAACAGGTTTGGGCGTATAGTTTAGGATGCCCTTGATGCCTGCATCAACAAGTTTTTGCGCCATTTCGATAGTTTGGTCTTCAGGCACAGTAATGATGCCTATTTTTATATTCTTCTCTTTGATGATTTTATCAAGATGCTCAATTGAGGAGCACTGAATTCCGCTGAATTTATTACCGATTTTATCGGGATTTGTATCGAATCCTGCTACGATCTCCAGTTTGCTCCGTTTACCACTCAGGTACTTTATAAGTGCCCTTCCCAGGTTACCCATACCAATTATCGTTGTGTTGAGCCCCTCCTCATTGTCAATGATGGTGCCGATCAAATCAATAAGTTCCTGGATGTTATATCCTTTCCGTAAGGTGCCGGAGTAGCCGATCAGCATCAGATCACGTCGCACCTGAACAGGTGTAATGTGTTGTATTTTTGCAATCTCGTGCGAAAATATATGTGTTTTGTTGTTATCAAGACATATCAACAGCGCCCTCCGGTACTGGCTTAATCTCTCAATGGTTTTATGTGGTAAATTTTTAAAATTCTTTTTCGATCCCATTATACATGCTGTTAAAATAATAACAGTGCAAATGTAAAAGGCTTCTGATCATTATCAAAGAATTGTTAATAAATTAACAATATTTTTTTCAAATAGTTAAAATACGGAGTTAAAAGCTGTGATTGTAGGAAAGAACAGCCTGTAATCTTGGGTAGATACCTCCTTCAAGAGAAAGGTTGTTGTGTTCATTGAATATCCACGAACCGCCGAATATAAAATTCCATTCCTGCCCTTTATAGGCAATCACATCACCACTGTAGTCAACATAGCGGCCGATTATTTTTTCCAGGTCTTTGTAAATATCCCTTACATCAATAACGCCGCTGAAATACTGATCATTTTTAAAATACATGGCTCCTGCCCACAATGCTCCTTTTGCTTGTTTGTTTTTGTTGCCGAACAGGATGCCGAATTTTGGTGTGACCATATGGCTGTTCAAGCGGGTATCCACCTGAGTGGGGTCAGACATAACGAAATTATAATCAACAATTAAAAAGAACCTTGAAAAGCCAATGGAAAGAGTAGCTCCGGCACCAAATGATGGACCGCTGAACACCGGACGGTCGGTGATCTGAAATGCAGTATCTATACGCTGACTGAGTAAGGTGTCGGTTCCATTGATTACTTCCACATAAAAATAAGGTACGCTGATATCCGGATTAACCTGACCGGCTGTATAGCCTACAATGCCATAAATATTTAAAAAAGGTAAGATCCAGATATTCGGTCGGATGCTTCCCTTTAATTCAGCCACTGACGTGTTTTGATACATCGAATCGACCCTAATCGTAACCGGTATGGAATCTTCCGTAACTTTGTAGCGACTCTCCATTATTAATTCCGTTCCGTAATACGCCTGCTCATAAATAAATGAATGAATGGCCAAACCAAAGGCACGGGGCGTGGCATTTCCATTTTTTGTATGCCGCTCATTACATGTTGGTAAAAACCTTTTCTCATTGCTTTCAACAAAAGTATATTTGCTTTTGACAATCAGCCCGAATCCGTTGAATTGCGCATTTGCTTTCTGCGTAGTAAAAATAAATATCAGGAGGAAAAGGAGTGTGGAATAACGTAATCTCATTGCTTGTTTTGTTTGTTGCTACCGGTAAATCGAGTAGCAAAGAAAACAAATATATAATAATATCAGAAATGCACCTTCAATTCTGGAAACAGTCCTTGATATTTTTCCGGTACGGATAACCAGAATAAGGAACAAACTGGCCAGAAAAAGTATCAAAAGCTGGATGTTGAGGGCCGGATCAAAATCAATGGGTTTTATCACAGCACTGACACCCAGAACGAGGAAAATGTTTAAGATATTGGAACCAATAATGTTACCGATAGCGATATCCGTTTTTTTTCTTAAAGCTGCCAATACGGAGGTAACCAGCTCAGGCAGCGAGGTAGCGCCTGCTACCAGTGTTAATCCTAATACCGATTGGGCAGTGCCCAGATCGCGTGATAATTGCTGTACACCGTCAACAATCCATTGACCGCCGAAAAACAACCCGCCCATACCACCTGCAATGAAAAAAAGGGCGAAATACCACGGCAAAGATTGAGTTTCATTTTCCCCGCTTCCCTTCACATTGCTCCCCGATCTGAAAAAGGCGATGTAAACATAATACAGGAACAGCCCTAACATGATTATTCCGTCTGTAACATTGATCTGGTTGTCAGAACGTCCGAAAATATTATCGCTGACAAGCAAAATGAGGAAAAGAACAGCCAGCAGATTGATCCAGATGTCCCGTTGTTCAACTATTTTTTTCACTTTGATGGGATAAATGAGGGCTGCGGCTCCCACGATCAGCAGTGTGTTGGTGATATTGCTGCCGATAACATTGCCCAAGGCCAGTCCCGTTTCGCCTTCAACGCTGGCAAAAACATTGATAATCAGCTCCGGTAGCGACGTCCCCAGTGCCACAATGGTCGTGCCGATAACTAATTGGGATAGTCCCAGCATAGTTCCCAGCGATGAGGCACCTTTAATTAAAAAGTGAGCACCGGCAATGAGGACGATAAAACCAAGAATAAATAAAATATATACAGCCATCTTCAGTGTGTTACTTCCCTGCTCCCAAATATTTTTGTCCCGATCCTGATGATGGTGCTTCCTTCTTCGATTGCCACCCTGTAGTCGTTCGACATGCCCATGGAGATTTCTTTAAAAGCATTGTCATCCCGGAAGTGATTTTCTTTAAGCCGGTCGAAATAATTTTTCAGTGAACGGAATTCCCTGCGTACGAGTTCCATATCATCGGTAAATGTGGCCATGCCCATCACACCTGCAATGCTGATGTTTTTCATCGAACGGTATTCTTCACTAGCCAGCAGTTCCGATGCCTCGTCATAGTTCAGCCCGAACTTGGTTTCTTCTGTAGCAATATGGAACTGGAGAAGGCAAGGTATGATACGGTTGCTGTTTTGTGCCTGTTTGTTAATCTCCTTAAGGAGTTTCAGACTGTCAACTGCATGGATCAACGAAACAAAAGGAGCAATATATTTTACTTTGTTACGCTGCAGATGCCCGATAAAGTGCCATTCGATGTCGTCAGGCAACTGAGGTTTTTTTTCTGCCAGTTCCTGGGCTTTGTTTTCACCAAAAATGCGATGTCCGGCATCGTAGGCTTCTTTGATGAGCACAACAGGCTTGGTTTTAGAGACAGCCACCAAGGTAATCCCTTCGGGTATCTGGCTGAGGAAGTTTCTGAGACGTTCCTGAATTTCCATGATCATTTTTTTGCAAAGTTAAAATTTGATAGGTAGCACACCTTCGGTTACGCGCTCTTTTATTTTAGAATTCCTATTTTTGTCGCTGAATCGATTTTAATGAAAAAATTTCTGCAGTCAATTCTGTTCCAATTAGTTTTCTGGCTGATACTGTTCGCTACTGAAAGAACCGTTTTCTTACTATGGTATGCAAAATCAATTTCAGGGGAAGGCATTGGCTTTACAGAGGTGCTTTCAGTGTATAGTAACGCGCTGAAGCTAGACCTGTCAACGGTGTCTTATATTCTTCTTTTACCCTTCCTGTTACTCACTGTTCGTCTTTTTACAGGAATGCGTTGGGTGGAAAAGATCACAAAGATTTACATCGCATTGGTTATTGTCGTTTATGTGCTGATATGTGTTGCCGAGATCGGCCTTTATCAGGAATGGAACACAAAGCTGTCATATAAAGCACTGGTTTATCTGCATCATCCCGGCGAAGTGATAAATTCGATGCAAACGTATCAGTTTGTTGTTCTTTCGCTGTTGTGGATCGTGCAGTCTGTTTTCTTTATCTATGTGTACAATCGGTTTTTTACAGTGCATCTTCCTGAAGGAAGCAAAAATATCCCCCTGCTTCTGCGTATTTCCTGGATGGTATTGATCCCGGTTTTTCTTTTTATCGGAATGCGGGGTGGCTTTCGCGAAATCCCGATTACTGCCAGCCAGCCTTATTTTTCAAAACATAATATCCTGAATATTACTGCCGTAAATCCGGGCTACAATATTGCTTTTAACATATGGGAGAATTCCGGAGTGAATGTGTACGATCCGTTTTTTAAATTTACCGATGAGGAAGCTTTGCAGATAGTGCAGAAAATCAGGCAGGCGCCAAAAGACACAACGGTTGTGATCACGCATGTACGGCGGCCGAATATTGTTTTTGTATTACTGGAAAGCTGGCCCGCTGATGTAATTGAATCATTGGGTGGCGAGCCGGGCATCACACCTGAGTTTCATCAACTGGAAGCAGAAGGATTGCTGTTCACGAATTTTTATGCCACCGGTAATCGTTCGCAGCAGGGGAATGCCAGTATCTATGCGGGTCTGCCGGCTATTCCGGTTACTACATTAGCAGATCATTCTGAAAAATACGATGCCTTACCCAGTTTGGTTAAAGTGCTGAATGAAGAGGGGTATTTTACTTCCTTTTATTTTGGCGGGCAACTTATTTACGGAAATCTGAAGTCGTTTCTGATGCATAATGAATTTGATCTTATTCGGGAAGGAGATGATTTTGACCCGCAACTCCCAAGAGGTAAACTGGGTGTGCACGATCAATATGTATTGCAGAAATATGCGGGAGATCTTAAGAAAATGCCGCAACCTTTTTTCAGTACGGTTTTCACGCTTAGCTCTCATTCGCCCTATGATTATCCGGGTGATCGTCCCATTGGCTGGATAAAAACAGAAAATAAGTTTATTAACTCAGTGCATTATACCGATAGCTGTCTGGGTAGTTTTTTTGACGAGATGAAAGCCTCTGCTGTGTGGGACAGCACCCTTTTCTTCATAATGTCCGATCATTCTCATTTGTCTTACAAAGGCTATCCGCTATGGAGTTTTGCGTATCATCAGATACCATTGCTGATAACAGGTGGTGCGCTGAAAGAGGGATTTGCCGGCACGCAAAGAACACGCATCTGTACCAATAATGATATTCCGGCAACTGTATTGAAACAACTTGACTTGCCTGCCGGAGAATTTGTCTGGAGCAGAAATATGCTTAATCCTTATTCCCCGGAATATGCCTTTTTTGAATTGAATGATGGCTTTGGCTGGAAACGGCCTTACGGCGACCTGGTAAAAAGTGTGGTGAACAAGTGGTATTACCAGAAAAATGCTCCGGTGAAAAAGCGGTCGCAACTGGAGAAGGAAGGCTATGCTTATGTTCAGGTATTGTTGAAAGAGTTTCTGAGTTATTAATTTGCTGCTGGTGCTGCCGTATTATATAATGTTTATTTTAGATAATTAATTAGTTGAATTAATGAATGAGTGTTATGAGAAATATTTTAGTTGTTTTATTGATAGTTACCCTGCCGCTGATGTACGGTTGTAAGGAGAAGCTTGTCCGGTATGCCGATTCCGGTTCGACGGTACATTTAAAAGTTGGTCAGATATTAAAGATCGAATTGCCCGGAAATGCCAGCACGGGAAACGACTGGAGAAAAGCAGCGTATGACGATCAGGTGATTGCTAAAAAAGGCAGGCCGAATTATATGCTGGCAGATGACCGCATTGGTAGCGCCGGAGTGTATTATTTTAAGTACAGAGCGATAGCTCCCGGCGTCACAAAACTTTATATGGAATACGGTTCTAAATACGACGATGAGAAAGATCCTGTAAAAACTTTTGAGTTGGAAGTAATAGTTGTTGGCGGGTAAGTTGAGAAGAAAGCTATTTGATTGTTAGGAAAAACAGGAAGTTCGGACTTATATTTTCAGTTCAGCGAGGTTCTGTATTATTAAGAGTTGTCCACCATAAAAACATAAAGCTCCTTAGGTCCATGCGCTCCCATTACCAGCGTTTTTTCAATGTCCGCAGTTCGGCTCGGTCCTGTGATAACAGTTACCTGCGATGGAAACCGGCCTTCGTAATTTTTTGTCATTCCTTCCAAAGCATCTTTTAACTCAGGTACAACCTGCGATGCTGCTGCCACAACAACATGTATTTCCGGAAAGGCAAACATCCTGCGCCCCGAAAGGATAGCCGAAGAAACCATAATACTCCCGAATCTTGAGATAAGGTATTCACAGCGTGTTATGCCCACCTTCATCTCCAAAAAATGCTCCGGGTCGTCATCAACATTGATATGTTCTTTCGTCAGGAACCCTGTCAGCCGTTCGTCAATACAATGAATCGAATTCCAGTTGTTTTGCTCTTTTAAAAGCTTCAGGTTTTCTACGATGGCTTTTTCATTCTCACAGTAAACAAACGTGCCTCCGGCTTCGTTGAGATTGATAGCGAACTGAATGGTCGGGTCCTCTTTCAGCTTTTGGTATACCGGTTTAGTGAAATCGATATTGGCAAACGGGTTTTCGAGCTTGCTGATCAACGCATTCCGAACCTTTTTCAGGATCTTTTCTTTGGTGGTGCTCTCTTCCATCAGATTTTCTTGAAGCAGTTTAAATTATCAGGATGAGCTTGTTCCGTCGTCCTTGTTTTCATCCGGATTTTCTTTATCCGCTTTTTTTGCAGTCTTTTTGGTAACCCTCTTTTTCGGTTTCAGATCTTTCATTAGATCAGTGGCATCACCCCATGGTCTTTTCCCAAAGATCTTTTCAAGGTCTTCACCGAAGATCACTTCCTTCTCTAACAACTTACTGGCAAGTTTATCGAGCTTGTCTTTGTTTTCTGATAAAAGCTTCAATGCTCTTTGGTAGCATTGTTCTACAATCGACTTCACCTCTTCGTCAATGATCTGGTTTGTTTTCTCACTAAAAGGCTTGCTGAAAGCATATTCCTGTTGCCCTGATGAGTCATAAAAGCTGATATTGCCTATTTTTTTACTGAACCCGAAATAAGCAACCATGGCAAAGGCCTGCTTTGTAACTTTTTCGAGGTCATTCAAAGCACCTGTTGACACTTTTCCGAAGATAACCTGTTCGGCTGCTCTTCCTCCCAGGGCAGCAGTCATTTCATCCAGCATTTGTTCGTAGGTTGTTATTTGCCTTTCTTCGGGAAGATACCAAGCTGCTCCGAGTGATTTCCCTCGGGGAACAATAGTGACTTTTACAAGTGGGTGTGCATGCTCCAGCAACCAACTGATGGAAGCATGTCCGGCTTCATGATAGGCTACGGCTTTTTTCTCACCCGGCGAAATGATTTTATTCTTTTTCTCTAATCCTCCAATGATCCTGTCGATAGCGTCCATAAAATCCTGCTTTGTGATCTTTTTATGGTTGATACGGGCAGCGATCAACGCCGATTCATTACACACATTGGCAATATCTGCCCCTGAAAATCCGGGTGTTTGTTTGGCCAGAAAATCGACGTTCACAGAATTGTCCAGTTTCAACGGTTTCATGTGCACCTCAAAAATTTCTTTGCGCTCTTCGAGGTCAGGCAACTCTACATGGATCTGCCTGTCGAAACGGCCAGCCCTGAGCAAGGCTTTGTCAAGAATGTCAGCTCTGTTGGTGGCTGCAAGAATAATGACACCTGAATTGGGCGTAAAACCGTCCATTTCCGTAAGCAACTGGTTAAGTGTATTTTCCCTTTCGTCATTGGCGCCGGTTATCGGGTTTTTTCCCCGTGCGCGTCCGATGGCATCAATTTCATCAATAAAAATAATACTGGGTGCTTTTTCCTTGGCCTGTTTAAACAGATCGCGTACCCTGGAGGCGCCAACGCCAACGAACATTTCCACAAAATCGGAACCTGATATGGAAAAGAAGGGCACGTGCGCTTCACCGGCTACCGATTTGGCCAGTAATGTTTTTCCGGTTCCCGGAGGGCCTACAAGCAGAACGCCTCTGGGAATTTTACCACCTAAACTGGTGTATTTGTCAGGTGTTTTCAAAAAGTCAACTATTTCTTTGATCTCTACTTTAGCCTCTGCCAGTCCGGCTACGTC
>QMPO01000053.1 GCA_003648625.1 Bacteroidota bacterium | reverse complement strand
TAATATCCTCACTTGTTACATTCTCTGCTTCAGCCTCATACGTCAGGCCGATACGGTGGCGCATCACGTCGTAGGCAACGGCGCGGATATCTTCAGGAATTACGTATCCTCGTCGTTTCAGAAATGCATAAGCTTTGGCAGCCAGTGCCAGGTTAATACTTGCCCTGGGTGAAGCACCGTAAGAGATCATATTCTCAAACTGGCTCAGATGAAACTCACTCGGGTAGCGGGAAGCAAAAACAATATCAGTAATGTAGTTTTCGATCTTTTCATCAAGGTATACTTGCCTGACAATTTCCCGGGCTTTCAGAATATCTTTGGGATGCAGCACCTTATTAGTCACGGCCCTCGTGCTGGTAATATTTTGACGGAGGATCAGTTTTTCTTCTTCCTTTTTCGGATAGTTGATCACCACTTTCAGCATAAACCTGTCCACCTGTGCCTCAGGCAACGGATACGTACCTTCCTGTTCGATGGGGTTCTGTGTGGCCATCACAAGAAATGGTTCGTCCAGCGGAAAAGTAGTCTCTCCGATGGTCACCTGACGTTCCTGCATCGCTTCGAGTAACGCACTCTGCACTTTGGCAGGTGAGCGGTTGATCTCATCAGCCAGGATAAAGTTGGCGAAAAGCGGACCTTTCTTGATCACAAACTCTTCTTTTTTCTGACTGTAGATCAAGGTTCCTATCAGGTCGGCAGGGAGCAGATCTGGTGTAAACTGAATACGGCTGAATTTGGCATCAATCACATTGGCCAGCGAGTTAATGGCCAGCGTTTTTGCCAGGCCGGGCACACCTTCCAGCAGGATGTGTCCGTCAGCCAGAAGGCCTATTAACAAGCTTTCTGTCATGTGCTTCTGACCTATAATGACTTTGTTCATCTCGAGATGAATCAGGTCCACAAACTTGCTTTCTTTTTCAATTCTTTCGTTGAGTTCTCTAATGTCTGTCTGTAACATTTTTTATCAATTTTCTTTTATGAACGCAAATATATCAATATGGTGTTTTTTCCTCTGTTAATTTATGTTAAAGGGGTTTATCAAATGTTAAACCAAAAGAGAGGATGATGGAGAAATAAGAAATTTTGTCAGTGCAACAAACAGAATATAGATAACTCTCTTTTATTGCTATTTGTTCAAAATCAGGTCAACAGCGGCTCAATCGTCCTGCCAAAAGGGGTAAGGGCAATTCCCGCCAGTTTAACGTGCTGCCTGCCCACGGTATGCCAATGATGGTAATAAACAGCAGCAGGCCGAACAACATATGTGTCAGCGCGATCCAGATGCCGAAAAACACGACCCAGATAATGTTCATTAGGGTAGAAAGGCAACCACCTGCCATTTCGGTACGTACCACCCGGCTGCCAAAAGGCCACAGCGCCAGCACACCCAGCTTCATAGCCTGAAGACCGAAAGGTATTCCGATAATCGTAAGCATCAGCGCAAACCCGGAAGCGAAATACTCAATGGCAGTGGCCAGCCCGCCGAAAAGAAGCCAGATGATATTACCCAGGAATTTCATGGTTTCAAAAGGAAGCATTTCACCCGAAACAGTTAAAAAGAAAAGGATTGATTTGTTAGCGGTTTTGGGGTTATTAGGTATATTTGTTGAGATGAAAAGATGTTCGGAGCAAAACGAGCATACGATACTAAAAAGAAAGTAAACTAATTAATGGCATTAAGCTGGAACGAAATAAAAGACAGGGCTTTAAAATTCTCAAATGAGTGGGCAGGCGAAACAAGGGAGCGAGCAGAAAAAGATACATTTTGGAACGATTTCTTCAATGTTTTCGGAATATCGCGCAGACGGGTGGCCACTTTCGAAGAACCCGTAAAGAAACTGGGCAACAAACAAGGTTTTATTGACCTTTTCTGGAAAGGAAATTTAATCGTTGAACATAAATCGAAAGGAAAAGACCTTGGTAAAGCTTACGAACAAGCCATTGATTATTTTCCCGGTCTCAAAGAACACGAATTACCTAAATACATTCTTGTTTCCGACTTTGAACGAATTAAACTTTACGACCTTGACGAAAAAACAGAGCACGAATTTCATATCAGGGATTTATACAAAAATGTAAAGTTATTCGGTTTTATCGCCGGCTACCAGAAGCATACATTTAAAGAAGAAGACCCCGTAAACATTCAGGCTGCCGAATTGATGGGCAAGCTTCACGACCAGCTCAAAGAATTCGGCTACGAAGGACATCCGCTTGAGGTGTATCTGGTGCGTTTGCTTTTTGTGTTGTTTGCCGATGATACCGGAATATTTGAAAAAGACACCTTCAAAGAATTTTTGGAGCAGAAAACAAATGAGGACGGCAGCGATCTGGGAGCCCTGTTGGCGCAATTCTTCCAGGTGCTAAATACCCCCAAAGAAAAGCGATTAAAAAACCTGGATGAGCATTTAAACCAGTTTCCGTACATCAACGGGAAATTGTTTGAAGAAGCTTTGCCCATCGCTTCTTTTAACAGCAAGATGCGTGAAAACTTAATCGAAGCGTCTTCGCTGGACTGGGGGAAAATATCGCCGGCCATTTTCGGTTCCCTGTTTCAATCGGTGATGAACCCCGAAGAGCGCAGAAATCTGGGTGCTCATTACACATCCGAGAAAAACATTTTAAAGCTGATCAAACCCCTGTTTCTGGATGATTTAAGAGCCGAGTTTGAGAAAGTAAAATCCAACAGAAAGAAATTAGCTGATTTTCATAAAAAGTTATCCACCTTAAAATTCCTCGACCCCGCTTGCGGCAGCGGCAATTTTTTGATCATTACCTACCGGGAATTGCGCCTGCTTGAAATTGACATTTTAAGAGAGCTCTACAAAAAAGGGGAAACGGTACTGGACATTGCACATATCATCTGGATAGATGTGGACCAGTTTTTCGGGATTGAATATGAAGAGTTTGCCTCGAAAGTAGCGGAAGTAGCCATGTGGCTGATCGACCACCAGATGAACATGCGGATATCCGAAGAGTTCGGCCATTATTTTGCGCGGTTGCCCTTGAAAAAATCCGCCAAAATAGTAAACGGAAATGCCCTGCGAATTAACTGGGAAGAAATTGTACCCAAATCCGAATTGTCTTTCATTTTGGGAAACCCACCCTTTGTTGGTTCAAAAAATCAAACAAAAGAACAAAAGGAAGATATTAAACTTGTTTTTAATGGATTAAAAGGTTTAGGGGTATTAGATTATGTTACAGCGTGGTATCTTAAAGCATCACAATTAATACAAGGATCAAATATAAAAGTTGCATTTGTTTCAACGAACTCAATAACACAAGGTGAACAAGTTTCAGTTTTATGGAATGAGCTAATAAACAAATTTGGTATTGAAATACATTTTGCGCATAAAACTTTTAATTGGAGTAATGAAGCTAAAAACAATGCAGCAGTTCATGTAATTATTGTTGGTTTTGCCAATTTTTCAACAAAAAGCAAAAGGTTATTTGAATATGAAAACATAAATAAAGAACCTGATGAAATTAAAGTAAAAAATATTTCCCCTTATTTAATTGATGCTAATAATTCTGTTGCTATTTCAAGAAGCAAACCAATTTGTAATGTTCCTGAGGTTATCAGAGGAAGTGAAACAACGGATAATGGGCATTTTATGTTAACAGAACAAGAAAAAGATTTTCTATTAAAAACACATCCCCAAAGTTCTTCATTTATTAGAAAATTTCAAGGTGGGGGTGACATAATTAATAACCGAACAAGATGGTGTTTATGGTTAAAGGATACGCAAATATCTGAATACAGAAACATACCATTAGTAATGGATAAGATTAAGAGTGTAAAAGACTTTAGATTACGTAGTAAAAAACTAAGAACAAGAAAATGGGCAGATTTCCCAACTTTATTTTCTGAGGACAGACAACCCACAACAGACTTTTTAGTAATACCAAAAGTGTCTTCTGAAAGAAGAAAATACTTGCCTATTGCATATTTAACACCTGACATAATTATAAATAATACAGTATCTGCTCTTGCCAATGCCTCTATGTATTATTTCGGGATTATTACAAGTCTGATGCATATGACTTGGTTAAAAGTTACGTGTGGTAGAATGAAAAGTGATTATATTTATTCAATACAAATTGTATACAATAATTATCCATTCCCACAAGAACCAAGCGAAAAAGCCAAAAAAAATGCAGAAGAAAAGGCACAGAAAGTATTGGATGTAAGGACCGAATTCCCTGATAGCAGTCTGGCCGATTTATACGACCCCTTAACCATGCCGCCCAAACTGGTGAAAGCTCACCAGGAACTGGACAAAGCCGTTGATCTGTGTTACCGCACGCAGGCTTTTACAACAGAGGCATCACGCATTGAATTTTTGTTTGATCTGTACAATGAATATACGTCGCCTATGTTTAGTGAAAAGAAGAAATAAATTATCTCCTTCAACTGGTTTAGGTTTGCAACTATGCCACCATATCAGGAAGCAATAACTCCTGACACACCCGTTTTCCGCACACATGAATAAATAAACAAAAAATTTTTATTCTTTTCGAATCTAGTATTTAATTTTTGGAGGCAGAGCAAAAAACAAAAATTAATGAACCTGTAGTCTTTTTCATGAATATCCGGCAAATCAGCTTATATTTACCAGAAAATTGACCGCACAGGTTTGCTTTTAGAAAGGCTGCGATATTGCCAAGATATTAACAACAGAAAAAGAAAGTGAAACATGCTGAAATTTTTAAAAAAACCATATCCTTTTAATGATGATTTAAGGGTTAATGCTAAAATAATCTTTTTTATTAGTTTAGGCGTTTTAGCATTTTTGTTAATTTTTCAACCGATTGATTTTTCCACTTGGTCAAGAAAGGAAGTTGTTTATTTAATTGCAGGACTTGTAGCATCTACATTTTTGGTCCTTAGTATAAGTTTAATTGTATTTCCAAGTTTATTCCCCAGAATATTCTACCATAATACCTGGAATATAAAAAAGGAGATACTTTGGAATTTATGGATGCTTGTTGCTATTTCAGGTAGCGATTTTCTATTTTATTCACAGATAACTGGCATATTCGACATAAGTTTTTTAGATATAACTAAACTTTTGTTACTTGGAATACTTCCTGTTTCTGTCCTTATTACAATAAATCAGGAAAGATTGTTACGTTTACATTTGTCCTCAGCGCAACAATTAAACAAACAACTGCTAGAAAATAAACAACATGTGAATCTAATTCATTTCGACTCAGATTATAAGAATGATACTCTTGTGATAAAAGCAGATTTATTGATAACAATAAAGTCTTCTGATAACTATATAGAAGTCTATTATAAACAAGGAGATTCTATAAAAAAACAAATGATAAGAAGTTCCCTTAAAAAAGTTGAAAAATTAATTGAAAAATCCGACTTTATTGTTCGTTGTCATAGAAGTTATATTGTTAATATTAATTATATTAATGAAGTACAAGGTAATCCACAAGGATTTAGATTATTTTTAGAAGGTTTAGATTTTCCTGTATTTGTATCTCAAAAATACCTCTTTGAATTTAAAAACAAGATTAAACGATCCTGAGTTTTACCCCTGTATAACTTGTTTTTACCCCTAAATTACTACGTTATCCCTTTTTACTAAACCTTTATCCCCATTCTTTTTAGCAGTCGTATTCTCAACTAATTTTGCAAAACATAATTGTAAATAGAAAAAGTATGAATATTTTGCTGCTTTATCCTCAATATCCGGATACCTTTTGGAGTTTTAAACATGCTTTAAAGTTTATCTCAAAAAGGGCTGTAAACCCACCATTGGGGTTAATTACCGTTTCGTCAATGTTACCCGGGAGCTGGAGTAAGAAATTGGTTGATCTGAATGTCGAATCACTTAATACAAAAGATATTGAATGGGCTGACTTGATTTTTATCAGCGCTATGAGTGTCCAGACAAAATCGGCTCAAGAAATAATTACACGATGTAAATCATTAAACAAAAAAATTGTAGCCGGCGGCCCCCTGTTTACCGAAGAGCCGGACAGGTTTCCTGAGGTAGATTATTTTGTTTTAAATGAAGCGGAAATTACTTTACCACCTTTTATCAATAACCTGATACACGGGGATCCAAAAAGAATCTACCAGACCAAAGAATTTGCTGACATCAAAAGCACACCCTTACCCGATTATTCATTAATAAAAATGTCAAAATACAGTACGTTGAATATTCAATATTCAAGGGGTTGCCCTTTCAATTGCGAGTTTTGTGATATTACCGCCCTGTTTGGACATAAGGTAAGGACAAAATCTACCCGACAAATAATAAATGAGCTTGAAAGTATTTATCAGACCGGTTGGCGGAAAAACATCTTTTTTGTGGACGATAATTTTATTGGAAACAAAAAAATACTGAAGACTGAATTGTTGCCTGCTATGATCAAGTGGATGGAAAGCCGGAAATATCCATTCATATTTTCAACCGAGGCCTCAATAAACTTGTCTGATGATGAAGAACTGATGGATTTAATGACCAGGGCAGGATTTTCCGATGTATTTATTGGTATTGAAACAACGGAAGAAGATAGTCTTTTGGAATGTGGTAAAGTGCAAAATGTAAATAGAAATTTAGTGCATAGTGTATGGAAAATCCAAAAGCACGGTCTGGGAGTTTCAGGTGGGTTTATTTTGGGTTTTGATAATGATTCTCTTTCGGTATTCCAAAAACAGATTGATTTTATAAAAGACAGCGGAATCATTACGGCTATGGTTGGCTTGTTGAATGTCCCGAGGAAAACCAGGCTTTATCAAAGATTAGTAAAAGAAGGGCGCATTATAAATGAATTTAGTGGTAACAATACAGATTTTACTTTGAATTTTATTCCCAAAATGGATAAAAAGTATCTTTTGGAAGGGTACAAAACAGTAATAAAAGGAATTTACGGTGGAAAAGAGTATTATCAGCGTGTTTTAGATTTTGTAAAACGGTTTACTCCAAATCAGCGACATAAAGGAAGGGTTTCTTTAAAACTTATTATTGCATTTATCCGATCTTCATTTAAGTTAGGATTATTGGATAAATACAGGGTAGAATACTGGAAATTGTTTTTTTGGACTTTATTCAACCGTCCGAAGATGTTCCCTTTAGCAATTACTTATTCGGTATATGGTTATCATTTTAGAAGAGTTTTTAAAGAAGTAATATAAGATTAAAAGAATGGAAGGATTAAACATTGGGGATTTGAGAATAAAGATTCCAATTATTCAGGGAGGAATGGGTGTGGCCATCTCATTATCAGGTCTTGCCTCGGCTGTTGCCAATCAGGGTGGTGTTGGTGTTATATCTGCTGTAGGTATCGGGATGACTGAACGTGACTACATTAAAAACTTTCGAAATGCTAATAAACGAGCATTGAGAAAAGAAATCTGGAAAGCGAGAGGTTTATCACCTGGTGGTGTTATAGGCGTAAATATTATGTATGCTGCATCTGACTTTGACGATTTGCTGGAAGTTGCCATAGATGAAAAAATAGATGTCGTTTTTATCAGTGCAGGATTACCTTTAAAAAAACCGGATAATCTTCCGGTTGAAGTATTGGAAAACTCAGGAGTTAAAGTAATTCCAAAAGTTTCATCTGCAAAAGCAGCAAATTTTATTTTTAAATATTGGAATAATCATTACAATAGAGTTCCGGATGCTATTGTTATAGAAGGCCCCCTTTCAGGCGGTCATTTGGGTTTTAAGAAAAATGACTTGGAGAATCCTCAGCTAAAACTGAACGAATTAGTCAAAGAAACTGTTGAGGTTTTAAAACCTTATGAAGAAATATTTAACAAGGAAATTCCAGTTATTGCTGCCGGTGGAATATATACGGGAAAAGATATATACAATATTATGCAATATGGTGCAAAAGGAGTAAAAATGGGAACCCGTTTTGTTCCAACCTTTGAATGCGATGCTGATGAAAAATTCAAGGAAACGTATGTGTCAGCTAAAAAAGAAGATATTGTTATGATTGACAGTCCCGTTGGCCTACCCGGGCGTGTTGTCAAGAATAAATTTGTTGAAGACATTCTGAAAGGAATAAAAAAACCTGTCAGTTGCCCCTGGAAATGTCTTAAAACATGTGATTACAAAGAGGTTTCATTTTGTATAGCCCAGGCTTTATTCAATGCTGCGCAAGGAAAAATGGAAGAAGGTTTTGCATTTGCCGGAACTAATGCCTATTTGACTGAAGAAATCATTTCTGTAGAAGAGGTATTTAATCAACTAAAAGATGAGCATGCTCAACAACAAGAACGACTTGAAATTAAAGTTGTTATGTGAATACTACTGGCGGTAAAAAATGAACTGAGCTAAAAAACAAAAACTTTTCTTTTAGAACCTGCCTTTTTATTTTGAGAGGCTGGCATATCTGAAAAGAAAAATTAATAAACTCTTAAAACCTATAGCCTTCCATGTCACCCTCTGGTTTAAGATTACATCTTAAACCGGCAAATCTTTATAAGTCTTTGACTTAATTAAAATCCTTATAAGTTACAAACTTTCGTTCAGCCATTTACAGGCTTTAGTCACAGACTTAAGCCAGAAGAGTGGTGCAAATCACACTCGTGTATTAAAGTCCTCTTAACTTCTTTTGCTATACAGATCCCTGAAAGCCTCTTCAATATATCCAAACTCAAACCGGAACCCTTCTTCCAGCAGCCGTTCCGGTATTATGTTTAATCCCTCCAGCAGCAGTTCATCGGCCATATCTTTCATAACCAGCCGTAAAAAAGCGGCAGGTGTGCCCAGCCACACAGGGCGATGCATGGCTTTGCCCAAAGCAGCAGAAAAATCGCTGTTCCTGACAGGGTGGGGGGCTGTCAAATTAAAAGGGCCGGAGGCTTTTTCGTTTTCCATCAGAAAGCGGATGGCCCGCACCTCGTCTTTGATGTGTATCCACGAAGTCCACTGCCGGCCGCTGCCCATCGGCCCGCCCAGAAACATTTTAAAGGTGGCAGCCATCTGGGGCAGAGACCCTTCCGTGCCGTGAAGTACCAATCCTGTTCTCAGATATACGACACGCGTCAGGTCTTCGATCGGTTTCAGGGCCTCTTCGTGGGCAATACCCACTTCCGTTAAAAAACCTTTTGTACCTAAGGGCGATTTTTCTGTAATTGCTTTATCTGTAGTTTCAAATCCATACACACCCATCCCGGAACCCTGTATCACAACAGCCGGTTTTTGTTTGCACATCAGAACAGCATGCACGATCAGGTGGTCAGTATCAAGGCGACTGTTCCGTATTGCTTCTTTTTTTGCTTTTGTCCAGCGACTGCCGACATTCTCCCCGGCGAGGTTAATGACAGCATAAGTTTGTTCTAAAAGAGGAACAAGCATTTCCTGATTTTGCGCATCAAGCTTCGCCAGGTGCACACTGCTATCAAATAAAGCTTTGTTCTTTTCAGGATTCCTGCTTAATACAGTTACCTGCCAGTCGTTTTTCAGGCTGTTAACTAAATGGCGCCCGATAAAACCAGTCCCGCCAACGATTACTACATGTTTCATCCGGTTAGTTGTTTTGGGTTGTGTACTATAAAAGTACACAATAATAGAGGTGCCGCTCAAGAACATATCCAAAAATATTTCGATTTTTTATGAGGAATAAATTCAAATTATACCTTTGCTGCTGCATTTATGTCGCAAACTCCAATTACATACAACCGTATCTGGCAAATAGCATGGCCCATCATTCTTGGGAGTATTGCACAAAACCTGATCAACTTTACCGATACAGCTTTCCTTGGAAGGGTGGGGGAGACAGCTTTAGGGGCCGGAGCTTTAGGCGGATTGTTTTACCTGGCCGTTATTATGCTGGGACTGGGTTTCGGCACCGGAGCCCAGATCATCATCGCCCGGAGGTATGGCGAAAATAAGCTAAAACAAATTGGGCCGGTAGTAGAACATTCGCTGTTCTTTTTGCTTCCGCTTGCTTTGCTGGTGTTTACACTCATGAGATACTGGGCAGCACCTTTGCTGGAGCGCGTGGTTGTGTCGCACGATGTTTATGAGGAAACGGTAATATTCCTCAAATACAGGGCTGTCGGTATTTTTTTCGCTTTTACCAACCTGACATTCCGGTCGTTTTATGTCGGGCTGACGAAAACCAAAGTGATCACATACACCACCATTGTTCTGGCCATTACCAATATTATCCTCGATTACACTTTGATCTTTGGAAAGTTCGGCTTTCCCGAAATGGGCATTAAAGGAGCTGCCATCGCTTCTGTGGCTGCCGAAATGACCGCCACCATTTTCTTTTTCTCCTATACGTTTATCAATATAAAGTTTAAGGATTACGACCTGTTTCATTTTATCAAACCGTCGGTGGCACGCCTGGCAAATATTCTTAAAATAGCCATCCCGATGATGATGCAATCGTTTCTTTCGCTGTCGGTATGGTTTGCTTTTTTCCTGTTTATAGAGAAGCTGGGGAAAAGCCCGCTGGCTGTATCCAACATTATCCGAAGTGTCTTTGTTGTTTTAATGATACCTATCTGGGGCTTCGCGGCTGCCACAAATTCCCTGGTAAGCCAGCTGATTGGCCAGAAAAGAAGTGATGAAGTGCTCCCGCTGATCTATAAAATCATCAGACTCTGCTTCATCGGAGTACTGGCAATAGTCTGTGTCGGCCTTGTTTTTCCCCGTTTCATTCTTAGCATTTACACGAACGATATTCATCTTATCGAAATGGGGATACCTCTTTTATATATTGTGAGCGGGGGAGCCTTACTTCTTTCCATCGGCTTCATCCTTTTTAACGGGGTTTCCGGCACCGGAAAGACACAGGTTTCGTTAGCCATAGAAACAGTTGTGCTGACCATTTATCTTGCCTATGCTTACACATTGGTCTATGTTTTTAAAGAACAGATAACCAGCATATGGACAACAGAATTAGTGTACGGTAGCCTGCTGGCACTTCTCTCATTTATTTATCTCAGATCGAATAAGTGGCGTACCGGCAGTATCTAACATTAATTTTTATTTTTATTCCTTTATATTTTTCCTACTTTTAAACCATTAAATAACTTATCTTATGAAACTATCCGGAAAACAGAAAAAGGCCTTTATAATAATAGGAAGCATTGTCCTGTTATTAGCCATCGTCGTTGTAGCTATTAACCTGATTATTGGGCATCTGATAGAAAATAAAGTAAGAGAAGCGCTCGACAAACAAAAGGAAAAGAAATACAACATCGAAGTTCGTACTGTAAGGGCCAACATTTTAACAGGCAACATCAACCTGAAAGACCTGACTATCACACCTGACAGTTTATTTCTGGAGCTTCTGAAGAAAGGTGATGCCGATAAATCAACTGCCATTGAACTTTCTATTCCCACATTAAGATTTGCCGGTATTCGTATATACCAGGCCATAACATCTCAAAGCATCGACTTGCGAAATATCTTGTTTAAGAATGCAGAGATGACCGTGATCATGGGTAAAAAATCAAAAAACAAACCAAAGGAATTAAAACAGCAAGGCAAGCTAAATATCGATTCTATTTATATTGCCGGTATTAATGGTATTGAAATCGGTGCTATTAAGTTCCGGAATTGCAAATTGCATATTTACGATCTGGTAAACGACAAGATGATGTTAGAAAACAGGGAGATGGAGTTTGAGATAACCGATTTTTATCTTGAAGAACTTGAAGGCAATCAGGATTTTTTCAGTCTGCATCTGGAAGATGTAAAACTTGACCTGAAGCAGGAAAAGTTCATGATTCCCGGAGGAAACTATTCTCTTTATTTCGGCCGTATTTATTTCGATCTTTCCAGATCGGTGCTGGAACTGGAAGACATGATATTTACACCTACCTACGAGGACAAATACAAACTGGCAAAAAAACTAAAATTCACGTCAGAGATCTACGATATATCTGTTAAGAAAATCAGAATCTCTTCTTTTGACATCAGAAGGCTTATTAACCTTGGAGAACTGGCGATAGACAGTGTCAGGGTTAACAGTCTTAAGCTTTCCATTCTCATGGACAAAAGGCTTCCTTTTAATTTAGACAGACGTCCGAAATTGCCTCACCAGGCACTTAAAAACATGAAGATGCCTCTCTTTATAGGCAGAGTTTCATTAAAAGACAGTTACCTGGAAT
>QMPO01000052.1 GCA_003648625.1 Bacteroidota bacterium | reverse complement strand
TAGGCGGTCCCTATTATATTACCAGCCTGACCAGTCGCATTGCTTCGGCAGCAAACATTGAATTTCACGCACGTATCTTACTCCAAAAACACATCCAGCGCGAACTGATAACTATTTCGACAGAGATCATTAACGACGCCTATGAAGATACTACGGATGTATTCAATTTGCTAGATAAAGCGGAGCAAAACCTGTTTGCCGTTTCCGAGACCAACCTGAGAAGGAATTTTGAAGATATGCCGTCGCTGATACAGCAGGCCATTAAAGATATTGAAAGCGCAAAAGATTCGGAAAATAAATTACGGGGCGTTCCCTCTGGGTTTACCGCATTGGATCGTATTACTTCCGGTTGGCAGAAATCCGATCTTATCATCCTGGCGGCACGACCATCTATGGGTAAAACAGCACTGGCGTTAACCATGGCCAGGAATGTGGCGGTCGATTTCAACCAGCCCATTGCTTTTTTTTCGCTGGAAATGTCATCCGTACAACTGGTAACCCGGCTTATCTCAAGTGAAACCGAGTTGAAATCGGACAAACTAAAACGGGGCGACCTGGCAGGACACGAATGGCAACAACTGAACGATAAAATTGCTAACCTGGTGGATGCAAAAATATTTATTGACGACACCCCTGCCCTCACCATCTTTGAATTGCGTGCCAAATGCCGCCGGCTGAAACAGCAACACAACATACAAATGGTGTTTGTCGACTACCTTCAGCTGATGTCGGGAGGTGGCGACAACAAAGGAAACCGGGAGCAGGAGATCAGCCAGATATCACGCTCGCTGAAAGCGCTGGCAAAAGAACTGGATGTACCTGTTCTGGCGCTTTCGCAGCTGAGCCGGGCCGTTGAAAACAGGCCGGGGCAGACAAAAAGGCCGATCTTATCCGACTTACGTGAATCGGGCGCCATTGAGCAGGATGCCGACCTGGTGCTGTTTATCTACAGACCCGAATATTACAAACTGGATGAATTTGAAGACGGATCATCAACTCACCGTATGGCCGAAGTGATCATTGCCAAACACCGTAACGGACCTACCGGCGATGTGAAATTGCGCTTTATTGACACCTATGCAAAATTCGAGGATACGGACAGAGGCAGCGATTACTCCCTCTCAGATGTGAATGCAGGCATTAAAACACTACCGTCAAAACTTAATGACATGACAGATACGGAAGGAGAACCTTTCTGACACTCTGCTGTTTTCATATATTAACAGGGAATTAATCTCTTGCAATAGATTAAAATATCTGTTTTTACATCTTCGTTTAATATACTATCATACGATATTAACGTTATTTAATAAACCGGATGCACTCATGTATCGGGTTTTAGCTATTTTTGAAGACTTTAATAATTAATACCTATGGAAAAACAGAAAAGATTTTTTACAACTCTTATGTTGATGTTGCTGTCCGGTTTGCTGACCGGTCTTTATGCACAAAAACATATTGAACTTAAATACAAGGTGAATAAAGGAGATGTTTACCAGTATAACATGAACATCGATCAGGACATTGTATTTGATGCCGGTGGCCAGACTATGGCGCTGGACCAGTTAATGGATTTCAGAATGACATCGAAGGTTACGGATAAAGCGGAAGATGATTTTACGGTGACATCTGCCATTGACGCAATTAAAATGACACAAGGTATTTTCGGTATGCAGATTACCTACGATTCAGAAGACCCGACAAGTTTGGAGAACCCGATGGTAGCTAAGATTGCCGAGACTCTCAGTGAGTTGATCGGCGCTGAGTACACGATGGTCATGGATAACAAAGGTCATGTGAAAGAAATAGATGCCAGCGCGTTCAGCCAGAACAACGATATTGCCAATAACATCAGCTCGGGTTCCAACTACGCTGTTTATCCTGAAGGAAAAATAGGCATTGGAGATACATGGGACGGGGATGTGACGCCGTTAGAGAACAGTGACATGAAAGTTAACATGAGTTACACTCTACTGAAGATCAGCGGAAAACAAGCTACAATCGGACTAACCGGAACGATAAAAGCCAACAACATGGATGGCGATGAATTACGTCTGGATGGCACGGTGAGTGGCGAAATGACAGTCAGCACGCAGACGGGCTGGCTGATCAAATCGGTAATTGACCAGGAAATTGAACTCGACCTTGAGCAGAACGGGCAAACATTTCCCGCAACCATTAGCGGAATGATCACAACAACTTCGGAAAAGATGAAATAAACCTTTGCCCGGCAAAAGAAACGGAGAAGCTGTCTTTTTTAAGGCAGCTTTTTTATTTTAACATATCTTCCGGTATATCCATGTCCGGAGATATGTGCTTAAAATCATATTTGTCTTTTGTTACTTCCTCGTAATGTTTCAATTCCTTCGGGATAAAGTCTGCCAGCTTACGGTTCTTTTTGTCCAATTCTTGCTGAGAGATTTCAACCGGAGCCTTTGACAAAACCAGTTTTTTCGCCTGTTCAAAAAGTTCCGTACTATTTTCATCTATAGGTGTAAGCCCTACATGACCTTTCCAGAAGCCCATGATCACATCAACGATGACAATGTACGTCCCTCCTTCTTTGAGATCGGCGGTGAGAAATTCCCTGTTCTCCGAAGAAGCCCAGAAAAGTTGTTCGCCAGCATCACATTCATAACGCATATAATTTTTTCCTTTAAAAGCACCAATGTACTTGTCGTTGTGAAAAAACTCAAAACTTACTGCTTTACCGTATTTTGTCACTCTCACAAAATACACAACGGCTTTCTCCTGCGACGGTGGTTGGAACCCCTGTGACATAACCGGAATGTTTACTGCCAATAAAAGCAGTGCTATCCAAAATCCTTTTAAAATTCTCCTCATGATTTTTTTTAAATTGAATTTATATGAAAGATTTTTCATGGAAGTAAAAGTTTATTAATTGTGGTTTACAACAAAATTATAAAAAACAAGAAAAAAAGAGCAAGTAAAATCCCATGTTTATTTTAAAATTTTCTTGTAAAATCACACCTTACGGCTGGCGTAATGATAACAACTCAACAGCAGGATGAAATATGTTTTTTCAGAACCAAAAAAGGCTGCCCGAACGGAGCAGCCTTTTAAATTATATAAAGATTTTTTTCTTAACTCACCACTTCGTTCACTAATTCAGCTGCATCCTGCAACGTAATGGCCGAGTAAACTTTCAGTCCCGATTTATCGATCAGCTCTTTACCTTCTTCGGCATTGGTTCCCTGCAATCTGACGATAATAGGCACATTTATGTTCCCAATATTATTGTAAGCATCTACAACACCCTGTGCTACACGGTCGCAGCGGACAATTCCACCGAAAATATTCACGAGGATGGCTTCCACATTCGGATCTTTCAGAATAATACGGAAAGCTTCCTCCACACGTTTGGCATCTGCTGTACCGCCTACATCCAGAAAGTTGGCCGGATTACCACCTGACATTTTGATCATGTCCATCGTTGACATAGCCAGGCCGGCACCATTTACCATACACCCCACATTACCGTCCAGTTTCACATAATTCAGGTCAAAACGCCCAGCTTCTACTTCCAGAGGGTCTTCCTCATGCAGGTCGCGCATAGCCGCAATATCTTTATGACGGAACAAGGCGTTGTTGTCCACGGTTACTTTTGCATCGGCAGCATAAACACGGCCGTCGGCAGCTTTTATTACCGGGTTGATCTCAAATAAACTTGCATCAGCACCGATGTATGCTTTGTAAAGTGCCGAAACAAATTTTACCATCTCTTTAAAAGCTGTACCGCTCAAACCGAAATTAAAAGCAATTCTCCTTGCCTGGAATCCGGTCAGCCCCACTTTCGGGTCGATGACTTCGGTAAAAATCTCTTCGGGTGTTTCTTCGGCTACCTGTTCGATATTCATTCCACCACGGGGCGAATACATCACCATGTTACGACCTTTGTCCCGGTTAAGCAGAATACTCATATAATATTCCTCTACCTCTTCGGGTCCGGGATAATAAATATTTTGTTCTACCAGCACCCTGCGCACCAGTTTTCCTTCTTTTTTAGTCTGTGGCGTTACCAGCATCATCCCGATGATCTCGTCGGCATATTGCCTGACTTCTTCAAGCGACTTGGCTATTTTAACACCACCGCCTTTTCCACGTCCTCCGGCATGTATCTGGGCTTTGACAGCCCACTTTTCGGAACCGGTTTGTTTTTGAATGGTTTTGGCAGCTTCAAATGCTTCATCAGGCGACGAAGCCACTATTCCAAAGGGAACAGAAACACCATATTTCTGTAAAATCGATTTTCCCTGATATTCGTGAAGGTTCATGATAATTTATTAATGGGTTAATTATTTTTTCAGGCCTCAAAAATAGAACAATATCCTTAACCAACGGCTTTATTCAGTTAAAAATTAACAGACAAATCACACATGTACATTCTATCCGCAAAGTCAGCCCAGACCCGATGAAGCGGGAATCTATTTCAACCCACTAAAAGCAGAAACCCATACAGCGGGTTGAATACGCATTTTATTATCTTTGCAGCGCTATAAATACCTATGCTAAAAGCTACCGACATACATAAATCATTTGGGAAACTTGAAGTACTCAAAGGCATCGACTTTGAAGTGGAAAAAGGAGAGATCGTTTCCATCGTGGGCGCATCAGGAGCCGGAAAATCTACTTTACTCCAGATTCTGGGCACTATTGAGAAAGCCGACAGGGGTATTGTGGAGATTGACGGTGTGAGGGCTACCGAATTGAATGATAAAGCATTATCGGATTTTCGGAACCGGAAGATCGGTTTTGTATTTCAGTTTCACCACTTGTTGCCCGAATTCACAGCCCTGGAGAACATTTGCATTCCCGCTTTTATTAAAGGAATTTCAAAGAAAGAAGCGGAAACACAGGCTTACCAGTTGCTTGATTTCATGGGTCTTACTGAGAGAGCCACACACAAACCGTCCGAACTATCGGGAGGTGAACAGCAACGCGTAGCCATTGCACGGGCGCTGATAAACAACCCGGCTGTAGTGTTTGCCGATGAACCTTCTGGAAATCTCGATTCAAAAGCATCACAGGCGTTGCATCAGCTGTTTTTAAAGCTCAGGGAAGAATTAGGCCACACCTTTATTATCGTCACCCACAACAAAGAACTTGCTAATATGGCCGACAGAAAAATGAAGATAAAAGACGGTGTTCTCTTTAAAGAAAATAATAACGCCGATTAAACGTTTTCTACAAAACCGAATACAAATTGAGATCAAATAAATACACACATTTCTTTACAACATCCCTGCTTAAAATAATTTTATTAGCAGTGGTGACCGTATCAGCCGGGCAGTTGTATGCCCAGCAGGCAAAAACCTACGATGAAGCCATTCGTCTGGCAGATAAAAACTATGCTGAAAATAACCTGCTGGATGCCAAGGCTTATTACCAGATGGCTTTAAAATACAAAGCCGGAGACGCATATGCCCGCGAAAAAATGACGGAAGTGGTTGGCAAAATGAAAGCATCTATGGGCAAAGAAGATGAATACTACGACATCATCGACCTGGCGGATGTATTGTATGATGAAATGGCCCTGGACAAAGCAAAAGAGTTATACAGAAAAGCGCTCGGCGTGATTCCGGGTGACGAATATGCCAAAGATCAGATTGCAAAGATTGATAAAATACAGTCGGAGCAAAAAGAAAAATTGTCAGCCTTTAACCTCGCCATGGAAACCGGGAACAAGTTGCTGGCAGAAAACAAGTTTGATGAAGCCATAAGTTCCTTCAGCGATGCTTCGGTTCTGTTTCCAAAACAACCGTTTCCGCGGGAACAAATTGAGCTGGCTGCAAAAATGAAAGACGAATATGAGGCAAATATGGTCAAGTTTGAGGAACAGATGGATGAAGCCGGGCGTTACCTTTTAATTAAAAATTATGCCGTTGCCCTCGAACATTATGAAAACGCCTACAACATCTTCCCGCAAAACGAAGAAGTGAATGCCCGCATTGCCGAAATCAAACCAAAAGCTGACAACCAGCGGAAATACAACAATGTTGTGGAAGCTGCCGATGAGTTATACATTGGTAAAGATTTTATGGGAGCCATGGCCAAATATCAGCAGGCAGCTGCCATTTGGCCTGAGAACAGCTACCCTCATGACATGATGGGTAAAATAGACGATCAACTGGCTTTACAACGAAAAGATCTTGATAAAAATTACCAGATAAGTGTGCATAAAGCCGACAGTCTGCTGGCTTTGGAAGAATACACGGCGGCACAGGGGCAATATAACCTGGCACTGACATTAAAACCCGGAGAAAGCTATCCAAAGAATAAGCTTGCCGAAATTGACGCCCATTTTGCAGCACAACAAAAAGAGTTTGAAGCTAACTATAGCCACATGCTGGCAAAAGCCGACAGTTTGTTTGATGCCAAACAATATATGACAGCCAGAGAGCAATACGAATTCGCTCTGACCATTAAGCCTGAGGATACTTATCCTCAAAAAAAGCTGAAAGATATTGAACAGGAACTGGCATTGATTGCCGAACGGGAAAAGCAGGATAAAGAATACAACGACCTTATTGCTGAAGCTGATCAGTTATTCAGCTCAGGCCATTACGACCTGGCCGTAAGCAAATACAAGCAGGCCCAGGCGCTTAAATCACTTGACGATTACCCAAAACAACGTATTGAAGATATACAACAGATACTCTTAAATGCCGCCCAGCAAAAAGAGATCGATGAGAGATACGGTAACCAGGTACTGCTGGCGGCCCGTTTATTTAACGAAGACAAACTACAGGATGCCAAGGATGCTTATGCCAATGCACTCGAAATAAAACCTTACGAGTTGTTACCCAAACAACAGATGGAAAAGATCGACAGTATAGTTGATATGCGCGCCCGGCAGGCCGAGATTGATGCGGCTTACCAGGTGCAGTTGAACAAGGGCGATTCGCTGCTCAACATACAGGCTTACGAAGGTGCCATTGCAGCTTACGAAGCAGCACTCGTGGTAAAACCTTCCGGAAAAGAGGCACAGGCAAACGTGGCCAAAGCCAGAAAACAGAAAACAGAACTTGAACGCCAGATAGCACAGCAGAAAATCTATGACGAAGCTGTCAGTAAGGGTGATATGCTGTTTGAAAGCAAAAGCTACGAGCTGGCCAAAGTTGAATTCGAAAAAGCCAAAATGGCGCGGCCCGGTGAAAGTTATCCTCAGGAAAAAATCCGTGAGATTGACAATATTTTAGTTCAGTTAGCTGCCGAACAACAACAGCGCTATGATGAAGCCATCATGAAAGCAGATGAATATTTTACACAGGGGAATCATAGAGATGCACTTATTGAATATAAAACTGCCCGGAGCATCAAACCCGATGAAAAATACCCGCCTGCCAAAATCGCTGAATGCGAAAAGATTATAGAAGAAGAGATGAAGGTAATACGCGAACAGTACGACGTGGTAATTACCGAAGCCGATAACATGTACAATTCGAAGATCTACGACAAAGCCATTCAGAGTTATAAGAAAGCGCACGGAATGATCCCTGACGAAACTTATGCTGCGGACATGATCGCTAAGATCACAAAATATCTGGAAGACAATGCGATTACAGATATTGTGAATGAAGCTGTCGTTGTTCATTCGGAAGAGGAACAGAAATTTACCTTTGATCCGATCCCGGTTAAAGTCAGAAAGAGCAATTACGTGCTTATCAAAGCCAAAAACATGGGCAACAAACCATTTAAGATCATCTTTACCTATGGAAGTGACAGCGGCAAGAACGGAGGATTCCCGATCCAGATACCGGCGAATACCGAAATGAATGATTTCATAATCCGTGTCGGGAATCAATATAAATGGTTCGCGGAAGATAACAACTGGCTGTCGATCTACCCGCAAAACGGAGATATTGAAATTGAAGTTGTAAGGATAACTACAAGTAATTAACAGCTATTTTACAAGATCAATGACGGATTCCAGAAAAAAGATACTTAAACTGGCTACTCGTGCTACGGAAGACTTGCAGGTGCAACAAGTTATGAAACAGCTGAATGTGTTGTTGGCGGCCTCACCAGCTGACACTGAACTCCTGCATGCTCGTGCTTACCTGAAGGAGAAGCAGCAGAAGTGGAGCGAAGCAATCAACGATTATTTACAGATTTTATCCATAGATAAAAACGATAAAAAAGCGCAAACACGGACGGAGATGCTGAAAACCATTCTGAGGTATAACAATACGGATATCTATTCCAGCCCAAATACAAACTACGACCCCTGGTTTGAGTAATCTTTGTTAAGAATAACTTAGCTGCTTTCAAAGTACTTTTAAAGTTTTCGGTATTTTTACGGTGAAATTAACTTCACTGATACATCCTTTATGCAAGTATCAGTTGTCACAGTACCGTGAATATATTATAAACAGAGTTTATCATGAGCAATCTCGAAAAACACTTTGCTAAATTCAGGAATAACATTGTAGGCATTGATCAGATGATTACCACTCCTTATGGCAGGAAAAAGATGATCTATGCCGACTGGATTGCCAGCGGACGCCTTTACAGGCCGTTAGAAGACAGAATGTTACATGATTTTGGACCCTATGTGGCCAACACGCACACCGAAACAACCGAGACCGGCACGCTGATGACCAAAGCTTACCAGTTTGCCCACGAAAAGATCAAGGAGCATGCGCACGCTGATGAAAATGATGTGATCCTTACACAAGGGTTCGGTATGACATCTGTTGTAAATAAATTCCAAAGGATTCTTGGACTGAAATGCTGTGCCAAAAATGATAAGGGGAAGTGCCTTCCGAAAAGAGATATTCCTGTTGTATTTGTCACCCATATGGAACACCACTCAAACCAGACATCGTGGTTGGAGACCATTGCCGATGTTGTATTGCTGGAGCCTGATGAGCAGAATATGGTTAATCCGGATGAACTCAGAAAAGAAGTTGAAAAATATAAAGACCGCAAGGTCAAATACGGCGCTTTTACAGCCTGTTCAAATGTTACGGGAATTCAGCCAGACTATTACGAATTGGCAAAAATTATGCACGAACATGGCGGTTATGTTTTCATTGACTTTGCCGGCTCGGCACCTTATGTTGATATCGATATGCACCCTGCCGATCCGCTTAAAAAACTGGATGCCGTTATGTTCTCACCGCACAAGTTTTTGGGTGGGCCCGGAAGCTCAGGTGTTATCATATTTGACAAGGACTTATACAAATGCGATGTTCCCGATAATCCGGGTGGCGGAACGGTGGAATGGACCGACCCCTGGGGCGGACACCAATACATTGAAGATATAGAGATCAGGGAAGATGGTGGCACACCGGGATTCCTGCAAGCCATTCGCGCTGCTTTGGCCATAGAAATAAAGGATCAGATGGACACCCGGCTGATGGCCCAAAGAGAGCATGAATTGGTAGAAAAAGCATTTGACGGATTCGGAAAGATTGACGGACTCCATATTCTGGCAGATCATGTAAAAGACCGCTTAGGTATCTTTTCTTTCTGGTTTGAACATATCCACTTCAACCTGATCGTAAAACTATTGAACGACCGTTACGGTGTTCAGGTGCGCGGCGGATGTGCCTGCGCAGGCACTTATGGTCATTTTCTGCTGAATGTAACGCATGAAGAATCAAGACGGATAACAGCCAAGATCATGAGCGGTGATCTTTCGGAAAAACCCGGCTTCGTCAGGGTTTCTCTCCATCCTACCATGACAGATGAAGAATTGGATATGATCATCAAAGCTGTGAAAGAAATTTCGGAAAATCACAGGGAATGGGCCAAAGATTACACTTACGACACCCATAATAATGAATTCCATCATAAATCGGAAGCTGATAAGATGGAAACAATAAGAAAATGGTTTGTCCTGTAAAAAGGATTCATATACCGATTAGCCGTAGAAATACAAGTACAGATTATATCAACAGGCTTAATACACTACTATTTTTTTAACCATTCTACGATTGCCTGTGCTCAGCACACCGTAATAGATACCTCCGGGTAACTCCGTTGTATAATAGCTTATCCGGTGCTCACCGGCATCCAGCACATTGCTGACCAGGGTTGCTATCTCCCTGCCATTCACGTTATAGATCTTCAGGCTCAGGGGTAAAGGGTCATCCAGTTTGAATCTAAAGTTAACTGTTGAGCGCGCCGGATTCGGGTACACCGAAAAGTACATTTGGTCTTCAGGCGACTCCGGTGTGTCAAGCAATCCGGGCAGAAGTGTAAAAACTGCTGTAGCCGTTGCACCATTGCCCCAATCGTCCCAAAGGTCCAGTTTTAAATAATAGGCTCCGGGATCAACAGCATGGGTATTCCAGTTCACGAGTACATCATCACTTACTTCCACATAATTTGTGTCGCCTATCATTTGCCACGTAGTATCCCCGTCTTTTTGGTAATACATCACGTAATAACCGAAGTCCATCAATGTGCTCTCACTTCCTTTGTCAATCCATGCCGATCCCTCAAGGGGAACTGTTGAATTCTGATAACCCGTTGCGGGACCTGATATATTGGCCATCCAGATTACGGCCCCGGGATCATAAGTTGGTGTTTCAGAGATATTCGACTGGATAAGCATCATGATCGAGTTATCCAACGCCTGCACAAGCCCGTTCATTTGTGTAGAGTAGGCAAATATGAGCATGCTTTCATTTGTGCTTCGTAAAGCAGACATCAGGGATGACATACCGGAAACGAGTAATGTTGTGTCAGCAGCCCACAAATAACCTCCACTTCCATCACAGAAATAATTAAAAGCACTTACTTCAGAATGGCCCATGACACCAATCTCACCAAGGATGCAACCTGATACGTCCACGTAAGCATTGTCAAACGAATACAGGCTCCAGGTCATTACTTCGCAATTAAGCAGATGCAGGTTTCGGTCTTGCATAGGGGCTGTAAAATCTCCGTAATAAGCATTATTCACCAGTCCTTTTACTTCAGTTGAATCAGACCCCTCAAACCATAAACCGATCGCTCTGATATCGGAGTCGGCAACCGTTATATCCGATCCTTCCGAAGGCATCAGCCCCCACATTACCTGCCGGCAATTATCAATCAATATATCGTAGCCAACACCGCTCACACCACTCTGCTGGTCGTTAAATTCATAATAATCAACATACTCCCCGGTAGGGAAATTTATATCAGCTACTGCTCCATCGCCCATCTGATGCCAAAGAAGTATCATTTCAGCATTTTTGATATCCAAACGTACATCATCATCAATGATAAACTCACCGGCAACATTAATGGAATCAATGATGATCACCGATTCTTCATACATTCCCACTGTCGAGAAATCAGGCTTGTTTACATGGTCAAGCTCCAAAATGGCGGTGCCGACAGTAGCCATGTTATGCACCATTCCTCCGAAGTCAAGGGTCGAATTTCTGAAATGCATTTCCGAATTACCTGTAAGTAAAAGTATGCGCTGGTAAAAATAATCCTGAGGAAAATACAGATAGGATGAATCGGCAATCACCTGTCCGTTTTCGGCGGTTATTATATCTCCAAGTATTGTAGCATGGGCTCCGCTGAAACGCAGCACTCCATCACCAATAACAAGGATAGGCCCCGAATGCAGCCACTCCGAATCTATCACCAGCTCGTCGCCCGATTCGAAGCCGATGACCAGCGTATCGCCAAGGTAAACGGTATCGGCCGAGCGACCTGTTAATGCCAAAGACACCTCTATAGCATTTATTTTCTTTCGGATAGCTGTTAATGCCTGGTGGAGGGAATGCTGATGCTCTTCGCCGGACGATACAAGCGAGTTCTGTTCAAATAACACCGGAGATCTTTCCATTTGGAATTGTTCATTTAATTTCCAGTTTGTCTGTTTCAGTCTTTCTGAAAAATTAAAAGGAGCATTACTTTGTTGTGCATTTACGTTTACAACACTGTAAAACAAGCATATACTTAGCCAGAAAAGCATTTTCTTTCTGATATCCATAAGATTTGTTTAATGAGACAAATTATTTACTTCGTACTACTTTCTCAACACCCTGAATTTTTTTCAGCTTATAGATCAACTGGTTCAGGTGTTCATGGTCGTGTACCATAACTGTAACAAAACCTTCAAAACGTTTTCCTTTGGTTTTAAAGTTGAT
>QMPO01000051.1 GCA_003648625.1 Bacteroidota bacterium | reverse complement strand
ATCGAATTAGACTTTTCTACTGAAATAGAACAGGTTAGGAAATGGACGGCTGAAACACCGGAGCTTTATACGCTGGTGCTGGAGTTGAAGAAAGAAAACGAAACAGTGGAAATGATTAGCCATAAGATCGGTTTCAGGAAAGTGGAAGTGAAAAACGGACAATTGCTGGTGAATGGAGTTCCTGTTCTGCTGAAAGGGGTTAACCGTCACGAGCATGATGAGTACACCGGACATGTGGTGTCGTGCGAATTGATGGAAAAAGACATAGCTCTGATGAAGCAATTTAACATCAACGCGGTACGCACTTGCCATTACCCTGATGACCCGTACTGGTATGAGTTATGCGATAAATACGGCATCTACCTGATCGATGAGGCCAACATCGAATCGCACGGTATGGGCTACCGTCCCGATCGGACGCTGGGAAATAATCCTGCCTGGAAAAAAGCACACCTCGACAGGGTTCAGCGCATGGTGGAGCGCGACAAGAACCATCCGTCTGTTATTATCTGGTCGATGGGTAACGAGGCAGGCGACGGAGTGAATTTCGACACAATTTCTGCCTGGCTGCATAGCCGCGACCCGTCGCGACCTGTGCATTATGAACGGGCGCTTAAGCGCCCGACCGTGGATATTTACTCTCCCATGTACCCGGGTATCGAATACATTGAACATTATGCGCAGCCCGACCCGTACCGGCCGCTGATTATGTGTGAGTATGCCCACTCGATGGGAAACAGTACAGGTAACCTTCAGGATTACTGGGACGTGATCGAAAAATATCCTGCATTACAGGGCGGTTTTATCTGGGACTGGGTTGACCAGGGACTGGCCAAACAGGATAAAAACGGGATGAAATACTGGGCGTATGGCGGCGACTTCGGCCCTGATACCATCCCCAGCGACGGGAACTTCTGTATTAATGGTGTTATTAATCCCGACCGCACCATCCATCCGGCCATGTATGAGGTGAAGAAAGTGTACCAATACATAGAAATTACTCCTGTAAATTTAAAGGAAGGCACCTTTAAGCTGATCAACCAGTTTGATTTCACCAATCTGAACAACTATGCCCTGAATTGGGCACTGACAGGTAACGGGGAGGTGGTAAAAAAAGGGTCCTTGGGAAAAATAGGTCTTCCGCCCCATGATACCGTAACAATTCATATTCCGGCAGATGAGTTTGCCTACATGCCCGGGGTGGAGTACTTTATTAATTTCAGTCTGGTGACAACCCGTGACAAACCATTCAAACAGGAAGGTTTTGATGTGGCTAAAGAGCAGTTTCCGATACATTTTGAAGGAAAGAAGAGGAGACTAAAACCGTCTGGGGAGCAACAAATGAAATCGGTATCATACAACTTCTCCGGCAAAATACTTTATGTTGAGGCCGGACCGTTTAAGGCGTCGTTCGATACGGTATCGGGCTTGTTCTTTTCACTTAGGATAAATGAACGTGAACTGTTGAATGAACCTGTCAGACCTGACTTCTGGCGTGCTCCAACGGATAATGACTTTGGCAACAGGATGGATCAGCGCCAGGGTATTTGGAGGAACGCTGGTAAACATCTGAAACTGCAGGAATTTTCCATTTATCTGCCTGAGAACGGAAACCTGTTGGTGCAGACAAAATACGAATTGGAAGATGTGCGTTCCCCCTTATATGTAGCGTATGATTTTTCTGCCGATGGAATCATTCGCGCAGAAATGAAATTTAAACCGGGTGTCGAAGGTCTGCCCAATCTGCCGCGATTTGGTATGTTGCTGGTGCTGAATGATGCCGGCAGTCTGACGTACTATGGACGCGGGCCACAGGAGAATTACTGCGACAGGAATACAGCGGCGTTTGTCGGAAAATATGAAAGCAGCGTAGCAGACCAGTATTTTGCCTACATCCGGCCTCAGGAAAATGGGTATAAAACAGACGTTAGATGGCTGGCTGTTGGAAATGAAAAACAGGGGATTTTTGTAACTGCTCCGGGACCGTTCAGTTTTTCGGCTTTGCACATTCCTGCTGAAATGTTAGATCAGCTAACCCGCCGGAATTTCAAACATACCGTTGATGTGCAACAGCTTCCCGAAACGTGGTTGCACATTGACAAAAAGCAAATGGGAGTGGGCGGTGACGATTCGTGGGGTTCGTGGCCGCATAAACCCTATCGCATTCCGGCACGGGAATATACGTTCCGTTTTACCATCAGGCCGTGGGAAGCGGGAGATAACGGGTTTGATTTATGGCTGGGTGAGTAATGCTTTGAAATTGTTAAGCAAATAATTTTTTGGTGGTTAATACTTCAAAATATCATTTAAACCGGATTTTAACACTTCCAGTTCCTCAGAGGTAATGTGGCCGATTCTTTTGACCAATCTGTCTTTAGAGATAGAACGGATATGAAAAACAAGAATCTCTGAAGTTTTTTCCAATCCGTTCTCCGATGACGGCTCCAAAACCGCATTTCCTTTATAATTTTTTACGGAAGTGGTCAAAGGGCAGGCAATAACAATTTTCAGATACTTATTCAAGAGGTCCCCGCTGATGATCACAACGGGCCGATATCCTGCCTGTTCCGTACCTTTAACAGGATTCAGGTCGGCATACCAGATTTCAGCCTGTTTCATTCGCTCAACTGTTTTAAGTAGTCTTCCATACCTTCTTCGGCAATATTCATAATATCAGTGTCCTGTGCAGCTTGCTGATAAGATGTGACGTATTCTGCTCTGTTAAGCTGGTCCAGGTAGATTTTCAGTGCCCGTTCAATGATCTTGTTTTTTGGAACAGACATTTTTTTTGCTTGTTCCTGCAATTGCTGCAGAATACTATCCGGTAACGTACTTGTAAATGTAGCCATTGTGAAAAGTTATTTACAAAGTACAAATATATAATATATTTATGATATATAAATATGAATGATAAAAAAAGAAAAGGATAATGCAAATTTCGTGTAAACAAAAAAAGGGTCACTTTCTTAAAAAGAATGTAACCCTTTGTTTTTCAAAGTGGAGCATAACGGAATCGAACCGTTGACCTCTTGACTGCCAGTCAAACGCTCTAGCCAACTGAGCTAATGCCCCTCCTGATCGCTGTAACCTTAGCGAAGGCGATTCATATCTTCTCTCTCTTCTCTTCCTTATTTCGAAATCGCGCCTGCAAATGTATAAACTTTTAAATAAATGATACATTTGTTGTAATGATTTTTTCGTGATATGAAGCGTTTGTTTGTTGCTATAAAAATTCATCCGTCACCGGAGTTACTTCAGGTTTATTACAGCTTGAAAAAAGACCTGGCACTGGAAAAGATCAGGTGGGTGGAGGAGAATAACTTTCATCTTACCTTAAAATTTCTGGGAAATACGCATACATCACTTATTGCTAAAATTGATAGAACACTGAAAAATGTTTCTCTGAATACACCGTCTTTTGAAATGCATTTTCACGATGCAGGTATTTTTGGCAGCAGGTATGCTCCCCGGGTAATCTGGCTGGGTATAGAAAACAACAAACAACTTAATGAATTTGCCGATAATGTGCTGAATGAGCTGGACCAGATAGGTTTTCTGCGTGATCGACAGAATTTTGTACCCCACCTTACCATAGGAAGAATAAAGCATATACACAACAAAAAGCACTTAAAAAATGTTATTGATAAACACAAGGGGAATCCCATACACCGGGAAACTGTGAACGAATTTTATTTGTACGAAAGCATTTTGAAGCGGGAAGGCCCTGTGTACAAAGTTTTAAAAGTATATAGTTTAGCGTAATGAAAACTAAAAAGTGAAATTTCCGTATAAACAACAATAATTTAGCTTTTGCACAACAAATACAAGCATACACCAGTTATTAGTAAGATTTTTTTTACTTTAGCGCATCATATAAAGATGAGGGTGAGACGTCGATATTTCTATATTTTAGTGGTTGTAAACCTGCTGTTTACATCAGGTGTATTGGCACAGCAATTGCCGGTGTTTACAAACTATAAATACACCTTCATGTATTCAAATCCTGCCTTTGCAGGCATGAGTGAGGGTATTTGTGTGAATGGTTTAATGCGGCAGCAATGGGCAGGTTTTGAAGATGCCGATGGTAATAAAGTTGCTCCTCAGGATTTCCTGATCACTGTCGATTCTCCGATTAAGGTTCTTCACGGAGGTATTGGCGGTTCAGTGATTCAGGATAAATTAGGCTTCGAAAGTAACATTGGTGTGCATATTGCTTATTCATTTCATGCCAATCTTTCATTTGCAACACTGGGAATTGGAGCGGGGTTTAACCTGACAAACAGATCCATCGACTTTTCAAAATTCAAACCTTTGATTGAAGGTGATCCTGCTTTGTTAACTTCCGAAGTCAGCGACATGCTGTTTGATGCAAATTTTGGCTTGTTTTTAAGCTCTTCCGATAGATATTTTATTGGTGTTTCTGTTGTCAATCTATTGGAATCTCATGGGAAAAATCTTGGGGTAGGTGATGATAATGTTATTCAGTATAAAACCGACAGGACATTTTTTGTCACGGGAGGATATACTTTTTACATACCGAGAAGCCCTAAATTTGATATTGAATTAACAGGCATGATTCAGAGCGATTTTGCTTCGACACAATATAATGTAACAGGCGTCGTTAAATACAATAGCCGCTTTTGGGGTGGGGTTAATTACCGCTTCCAGGAATCGGTGGGCGTTCTTGTAGGCTTTAGGGTCAAAGAATTTCGTATAGGATACTCTTATGATGTGAATATCATGGGGTTAGGAGTTCCCGGAAGCCATGAAGTTGTATTGAATTATTGTTTTAGAATAAAAGGAGATAAATCAAAAACCAGTTATAAAAACACACGCTACCTGTAAAAATAAACAGCTGGAGACTTAATAAAAAGGAAATTTTACTGTATATTTTTTTACTTTTGGCGGTTTTTATGACATCTTTAAAAAGAATTAGCAAAAAATCAATTATGATAATGAAAAGACTGATCTTATTTTTGTCTGTCATAGTTTTCCTCAGCAGTTGTGGCAATTCTGGCAACGGGGAACTTGTAGGCACACGGCAAAAATCGAAACCTTTCTATCAGCCCGACCCATACGGTATGGTATTCGTGCCGCAGGGGAGCTTTATCATGGGCGGAGGTAACGAAGACATTACACACAGTTATTTAACGCAACCCAAAACAGTTTCCGTTGCCGCGTTCTACATGGATGAAACGGAAATTACCAACGATGAATACCGACAATTCGTTTACTGGGTAAGAGATTCAATCGCCAGAACAATTTTAGGTGATGTAAAACCTGAGGACTACCTGATAGAGGAAAATCCGAAAACAGGCGAAATTTATGATCCGCCTTATCTGAACTGGAAAACAGAGATAGACTGGAACAGCGAAGATCAGGATGTACGCGATGCTCTGGAAGATATGTACTTGCCGGTTCACGAACGATACTTCCGCAGAAAAGAAATAGACACACGTAAATTGATGTACGAATATTACTGGGTTGACTTACATGCCGCAGCCAAAAAGGATTTTTCTGAAACTGGAGATTACAGGAATGCAGGTCTGGCTAACAGACCTCAGGGTTTACGCGACCGCTCGGTATATGTACGTAAAGAAACAATCTCAGTATATCCAGATACTTTGTGCTGGATACACGACTACACTTATTCGTTCAACGATCCGTTGACAAAACAGTATTTCTGGCATCCGGCATACGACCACTACCCGGTTGTTGGTGTTAACTGGAAACAGGCAAGAGCTTTTTGTATCTGGAGAACAGAATTGTTAAACAGTTATCTTCAGGCTAAAAAAGGAGAAACTTCACTTGCCGAATTCAGACTCCCGACGGAAGCGGAATGGGAATGGGCTGCTTTGGGCGGGTATTCACTTAATCCCTATCCATGGGGAGGCCCTTATACCAGAAATGAAAAAGGCTGTTTCCTGGCAAACTTTAAACCTTTGCGTGGAAATTATATCGCCGATGGCGGTTTACGTACCATCATTGTTGGTCACTTCCATGAAAATGAATGGGGACTATACGATATGGCAGGAAACGTAGCCGAATGGACAATCAGTGCTTTCGACCCCCTATCGTATAACTTTACCTGGGATATGAACCCTAACTATACCTATAATTCGAAAGAAGATGATCCGCCGGTGATGAAAAGAAAAGTTGTACGCGGAGGCTCCTGGAAAGATATCGCTTACTATATCCAGCTTACTACAAGAGCTTACGAGTATGAGGATTCTACAAAGTCGTATATTGGCTTCCGGACTGTTCAGCCTTTCTTAGGCAGAAATAAGGGAGACAATCCAAACAAAGCTTCACGCGTTTACAATTAGAAAATAAGAAACAGAACAATTAATTAAGAAAAAAAATTATCATGGCTTTTTTTGATTTTACAAGAACAAGAAGTTACAAAAATTTTATGGCCAAAGTTTATGGCCTTGGCGCATCAGTGGTATTGATTGGTGCACTATTTAAAATTAACCACTATCCCGGTGCCGATATCATGTTGATCATTGGTTTAGGTACTGAAGCAATTATTTTCTTTTTCTCTGCCTGGGAGCAGCCATTCGTTGAGCCTGACTGGAGCTTGGTATATCCCGAGCTGGCAGGCATGTATCACGATGTTGGAGGCAATGGTTTAAAAAAGAGAAAATCTCCGACAGAGAAACTGGACGAGATGTTTGAAAAAGCAAAAATAGACCAGGATGTGATTGAAAAACTTGGCGAAGGGATGGAAAAGCTGTCGGATAACGCTCAGCAACTGGGTAAATTATCAGACGCAAGTGTTGTAACCGATGAGTTCACAAACAATCTTTCTATGGCAAGTTCTTCGGCAAAACAATTTGGCGAAGCCGTTGCAAAAGATGTAGATGCAACAAATGAATACGGAGAAAGTCTTCAATCGGTAAAAGACGGGGCATCTTCACTCGCCACTGCATATACAGAGGCTGCCGACATCCTGAAAGGCGATATGAATACTACTGAGCAGTTTGCCGATACGGTTAAAGGAGCAACTGAATCGGCGCAAAGCCTGGCCAACAGTTATGCCAGGTCGGCGGAGATTCTGGAAAAATCAGTTTCAGCACTCGACTTTACGGCGCTTGAAGGAGATGTCTATAATCAGCAATTAAGAAAAATAGCTGAAAACTTAGCTGCATTAAATGCTATATACGAAATACAATTACAGGGAACAAACCAGACTGTTGAATCAACGGATAAACTTCAGGTAACATTGAAATCATTCCTTGAAAAACTGGAACAATCAACAGCTTCAACATCACAATTTTCCGAACAAATGGCAACGTTATCCGACAAGATGAGTTCTCTCAACAAAGTCTATGGTAACATGCTGACAGCCATGAATATTAACGGTTAATAGAAAAACAGATCGTTAATTATGAAGTTATATAATAAACTAAAAAAACAAGAAAATGGCTGGATATAAGGAAACCCCACGGCAAAAGATGATTGCCATGATGTACCTGGTGCTTACGGCATTGCTGGCTTTGAATGTGTCAAAGCAGATTCTTGATGCATTTCTCGTTGTGAATGAGTCCGTAGAAGCTTCGCACGGTAGTATTGCCGCAAAATCACGCCAGTTATACGGAGCTCTTGATCAACAGTATCAATTAAATCCGGAAAAAGTGGGTACATTCTGGGAAAAAGCTCAGGGAGTAAAAGAAAAAACAAATGAGTTAATAGATTATATAGAAGATTTAAAATTAAAACTGGTTGAAATTACTGAGCGTAAAAGCAGGGAAGAAGTACTTGAGAAATATTACAAGGACACAGTGCTTTACGGAGAGAAGAAAAAGGTGCTGATGCTCGGCAAAGTGCCTACAAAGGATAAATATGATGCGACAACAAATTATATGGTTAGCGGAACAAAACGTGAAGCCTATGTGTTGAGTGCGAAAATGCAGGATTATAGAAATTATATTCTTGAACTCAGGCATTTGCCACCTGATGACAGAAAAGTTGGTCTGATTACGAATTTGGAAGGCGTTATTTATCATGATGCCGACGGACAGAGACAGGACTGGGAAAACCACAATTTTTATCATACTATTTTAGCTGCAGATATTACAATCCTGAATAAAATTATCCAGGAAGCGCGTTCGGCAGAATTTAGCACGATAGGATATCTTTACCGCTCGATAAGTGAAGAAGATTTTAAGTTCGGCGACGTTGCGGCAAAAATAATCCCTAAAAGCACCTATGTATTTAAAGGACAGGAGTATGAAGCAGATGTATTGGTTGCAGCCTTCGACCAAAATCTGAAAGCTACCATAAAAATAGTGCATGGAGTTGATTCAATAACATCGCAAAATATAAGTAGGGCTCAGGTATATGAAGGATCAGCAGGATTTGGAAAATTAAAGTTTCCTGCCAACAAAGAAGGAATTCATAAGTATGCAGGTATTATTGAACTTGTGGATCCTGAAACAAAAGAAATGACTCCTTACCCTTTTAAAGGAGAATATATTGTTGCACCTCCTGCCTTAACGGTTTCTCCGCTAAAAATGAACGTATTTTATATTGGAGTTAAAAACCCGGTGGCAATTTCCGCTCCCGGAATTCCTATGGATAAAGTTACTACAAGCATTTCTGTTGGTAAATTATACAGAGATCCGAAAAGTAATGATTACATTGTAGAGGTTCCGAAAGGCCAGAAAAAAGCCATTGTTAGCGCTACAGCTAATCTGGCAGGTAAAAAACTGTCACTGGGTCAGGTTGAGTTTCGTGTGAAGAGGGTACCTACCCCGGAAGCGACCGTCGCAGGAATAAGCGATGGAAGTATTGATAAAAATACATTGCTGGCTGCCGGCGCGGTTATACCTATTATGAAAGATTTTGAATTCGACCTTTACTTCGAAATTCAGCGATTCACCTTCGGAACGATTATTAACGGCGACTGGGTTCAAAAAAATGTAAATGGTAACCGGTTTACAGACGAAATGAAAACAATTATCAGGAATGCCCGGTCGAAACAAAAAATATTTTTGGAAAATATTCAGGCAAAAGGGCCTGACGGCACGATCAGGAGTTTAAATCCTGTTAGTCTTACTTTGAAATAAATTCAAAAAAAATGAAAAAAATAATTCTTTCAATACTGACATTTACCTTGCTGCTGTCCTTTGGCAGTATGGGTCAGATAATTGATGACACACCGCAGGACGGTCTGTTTACAGCGGATGATCAAATGCTGGAGAAGGAACCTATACCCTATCCGTCTATCCGTAAAGCTGATATCATGTGGTCAAAAAGAGTATGGAGGGAAATTGACTTCAGACAGAAATTTAACCAGAAATTCTATTTCCCGATTGACCCGCAGCAAAACTGGAAGTCGTTTATTGTTATCGTACTCGATGCTTTGAAAGAAGGCGAATTAACAGCTTATGACATTTCTAATACAGATGAACTACTCATCCCGCTGACTTATAATGAGATTATTGCAAGGGAAACTTTTGAAGACCATCGGGTGATGAGAAGATCATATCCTCCGTACGAAGAATATGACACCGTTATTTACACTCAGTTTCAGCCGACACAGGTTATGAGGCTGAGAATTAAGGAAGACTGGTATTTTGACAGGCAGAGGTCACAGATGATGGTGCGCATTCAGGCATTATGTCCTGTGATGATCAAAGAAAGGAATGGAGAAGAAGTAACATCGCCTTTGTTCTGGATATCCTATCCCGAAGCAAGGAAAGTGTTTGCCCGCTCAATGGTATTTAATGAATATAATTCAGCCATGAGGCTCTCATATGATGAAATTTTCTGGAAAAGACTGTTCGATAGCTATATATACAAGGAGCAAAATGTATACGACAGGAGGATAAACCAGTATGCTACAGGTGTAGATGCCCTTCTGGAGTCAGAACGAATTAAAAGGGAAATGCAAAGATATGAAGAGGATCTTTGGGAATATTAATCCCTATATAATCATAAAATAACTCCTCAGATATGGGGAGTTTTTTTTTGCCCTGCATTTAACTTAAATTTGCCCTTATTCGATATTATGGTTAAGGATATTTTTGAGACACATATCATGTATCTGAAAGGTGTTGGACCGAAAAAAGCCAAACTCCTGACAGATGAACTGAACATACATACGTTTAACGACCTGTTGAATTATTTTCCGTTCAGGTATATCGATAAAAGCAAAATATTTAAAGTAAAGGACATAACTTCCGATAATGTCTGGTTCCAGCTGAAGGGAACTATTTCCAATGTAAAAAGTGTAGGTGATAAGAGAACCAGATATATCACGGCAACTTTTCAAGACGACACAGGGAAAATCGAATTAATCTGGTTCAGAGGATTGTCATGGATTAAATCGCAGTTCTCACCCGATAAGGAGTATGTGATCTTTGGAAAACCTTCAGTATTTAAAAACCGCTTCAACTTTGTGCATCCCGAAGTGGAAGATTATGAAAAAATAGAGGGGAATATTGTGCAAAACAGGCTGGAAGGCATTTATAATTCAACTGAAAAATTAAAGAGTTCCGGTTTGGGCAGTAAAGGATTTAGTCGTCTGATCAGGCAACTGTTAAATCAAACATCTGAGCAAATAAGGGAAACACTGCCCGAATACATTGTCAACCACTATCATCTGCTCGACAGAAAATCTGCCCTGCTAAATATACATTTTCCTTCAGATCAGAACATCATTGAAAAGGCACGGTACCGGCTTAAATTTGAAGAATTGCTGCTGATCCACTTTCAGATACTACAACAGAAAATCTATCTGAAGCAAAAAGTTAAAGGTCATGTTTTTGAGAAAGTCGGCAGTCTGCTCAACGATTTTTATGAAAAGCACCTGCCTTTTGAGCTGACCAATGCGCAAAAAAGAGTGATCAAAGAAATCAGGGCCGACCTGAAATCGGGCAAACAGATGAACCGGTTGTTGCAGGGGGATGTAGGCAGCGGAAAAACCCTGGTGGCATTGATGACCATGCTCATAGCTCTCGACAACGGTTATCAGGCCTCGCTGATGGCGCCGACAGAAATTCTGGCAACGCAGCATTATAAAACACTAAAACAAATGCTGGGCGACATGGACATCACAATTGAGTTGCTGACAGGGTCGACGCCAAAGAAAAAAAGAACAGAAATTCAGCAAAGCCTGGAAGACGGGAGTCTGCACATTTTGACAGGCACGCATGCCCTGATTGAAGAAACGGTACAATTTAAAAATCTTGGCTTTGTTGTAATTGACGAACAACACCGTTTCGGCGTTGAGCAAAGAGCCCGTTTGTGGAAGAAAAACAAAATACCGCCGCATGTACTGGTTATGACAGCAACACCCATCCCACGGACCCTGGCTATGACCGTGTATGGCAACCTCGATGTATCAGTGATTGATGAATTACCACCGGGGCGGAAACAGGTGAAAACAGTACATTACTGGGAATCCAAAAGGCTAAGGGTGAATGGATTTATCCGACAGAAGATCAAAGAAGGACGGCAGGTGTATATCGTGTTTCCGCTGATTTCTGAGTCGGAGAAACTGGATCTGCGCAACCTGATGGAAGGTTACGAAACACTTGTGCGCGAATTTCCTCCACCCGAATTCCAGGTGAGTGTGGTACATGGTAAAATGAAAAGCAACGACAAGGAGTTCGAAATGAAGCGTTTTGTAGAAGGAAAAACGGACATCATGGTTTCAACAACGGTGATTGAAGTAGGGGTTGATGTGCCCAATGCTTCTGTTATGGTTATCGAAAATGCCGAACGTTTTGGTCTTTCGCAGCTCCACCAGTTGCGTGGCAGAGTGGGGCGGGGTGCCGATCAGTCATACTGCATTTTAATGTCGGGCAACAAACTTTCAAAAGAAGGTCGTAAACGCCTTGAAGTAATGGTGAGCACCAGTGACGGGTTTAAAATTGCCGAAGCAGACTTACAGTTAAGAGGCCCTGGCGACCTGCAGGGAACACAGCAGTCGGGTATCCTGAACCTGAAAATTGCCAACCTTGCCAGCGATGGCGAACTTGTGGCAAAAACACACAAAATTGCCGCCTATATTCTGGAACATGATGAGCTGCTGGAAAAGCCGGAAAACAAGTTAGTGAAACAACAACTGGAACAGATCAAAAAAGGTGGACAAAACTGGGGAAGAATTTCATAGCTAGCAAGTATTATAAATAAATATAGCTAGCAAGTATTATAAATAAATTAAGTAGGTGATTTATT
>QMPO01000050.1 GCA_003648625.1 Bacteroidota bacterium | reverse complement strand
GGTTTGTATATACAAAGGAGCAAGCAGCACATTGTACAAGGTCGAACTCCTCTCCTGTCAGAAAATAATCTTTTGTTTTTAGGAATAATTTACTTTCCCGATGTCCGCAAACCGGGCATTGTTCGATAAACTTCAAATCGTTTTTAGTGTTCTGTTCCACGTGAAACCTTCCCTTTATTTTGTGATGTAAACGACGAGCACATTAATATCCGATGGTGAAATGCCACTGATCCTTGATGCCTGGCCAATAGTTGCCGGGCGAATTTTTGTTAATTTTTCGCGTGCTTCGGTTGAAAGGGATTTAAGACTTTTGTAATCGAAATCGGGTTTTAACGGTAAATTCTCCAGGCCACCCAATTTGGTTGCCAGTTCTTTTTCTTTTGAGATGTATCCCTCATATTTAATCAGTATCTCCGCCTGTTCCAGCACTTCTTCACTCAATTTGTTTTCGGACAAATAGGCTGAAAAACCAGAACTCATTTTAACAAGATGTTTTATATTTATTTGAGGTCGCAGCAACAATCCTGCGAGTTTTACCCGTTGCCTAATGGCTGAAGTTCCTTCCTCTGCCAGAACCGGATCGGCATTTTCCGGTGTAATACTTGCCTTTTGCAGGAATTTAATTACATCGTCCACCTGCTGTTTTTTTTCCAGCACACGATCGTAACGTTCTTTTGAAGCCAGTCCAAGCTTATATGCTTTCGGCGTTAATCGTATATCAGCGTTGTCCTGCCGCAACAAGATCCTGTGTTCTGCCCTTGAGGTAAACATACGGTACGGTTCGTCAACGCCCTTTGTTATCAGATCGTCGATCAGCACACCCATGTACGATTCATGTCGTTTCAGTGTAAACGGGTCCTGGCCGTTAAGTTTAAGATGCGCATTGATTCCTGCCATCAGGCCTTGTGCCGCTGCTTCTTCATAACCTGTGGTTCCGTTTATTTGTCCGGCAAAGTACAGATGCTCCATACTCTTTGTTTCCAGTGTATGTTTCAGCTGTGTCGGTGAAAAATAATCATACTCAATGGCATATCCCGGCCTGAAGATTTTGGCATGTTCAAATCCCGGTATCCGGCGCAATGCTTTTAGCTGAATAACATCGGGGAGGGAGGAAGAAAATCCGTTTACATAATATTCGATCGTATTCCAGCCTTCCGGCTCTACAAACAACTGATGCCTTGTTTTATCTGAAAACCGTTCGATTTTATCTTCGATTGAGGGGCAATACCGCGGACCAATTCCCTCAATTCTTCCGGCAAACATGGGCGAATCGCTAAAGCCCAGTTTCAGCACATCATGCACTACCGGCGATGTATAAGTAATGTAACAACTTCGTTGTTTTGTTAGTTTATGTCGTTGTAAGAACGAGAAGTTTCCGGGTTGTTCATCTCCCTTTTGCTCTTCCATTTTACTGAAATCGATCGTCCGTCCGTCAACCCGGACAGGTGTACCGGTTTTCATCCGGTCCGATTCGAAGCCAAGACTGTTCAACTGCTCCGTAAGACCGACAGAAGCCGGATCACCGATTCGTCCGCCTCCGAAAGTTTTGGTTCCGATATGAATTTTACCGTTTAAAAAAGTGCCGTTTGTCAGGATGACGGCTGTGGCCGATATTTCCTGTCCCATGGCTGTCTTCACACCGGCTATTCGTTTGTCTTTTACGATAAGCTCTGTTACCATATCCTGCCAGAAATCCAGGTTCGGTGTATTTTCCAGCATATTTCTCCATTCCATCGAAAACAGCATCCTGTCACTTTGTGCCCGCGGGCTCCACATGGCAGGACCTTTCGATTTATTGAGCATCCGGAACTGGATCATCGTTTTGTCGGTAACCAGTCCCGAATAACCACCCATGGCGTCAATTTCACGTACGATCTGTCCTTTGGCAATACCACCCATAGCGGGGTTGCACGACATATGCGCTATCGTGTTCATGTTCATAGTTACCAGCAGCACCCTGGAGCCAAGGTTGGCCGCAGCAGCAGCCGCTTCGGAACCAGCATGACCGGCACCCACTACTATGATATCATATTTTTCAAACATAGCTATGTTCCACGTGAAACAATTCAGAAATTATCAGGGCAGCAAATTTAAGTAATAATCTTCTTTGGCAGTCATTTCGTTTTTTTCTGATGCCGTTTTATCGTTATATCCGATCAAATGAAGAACGCCATGCACCATCACCCTGGCTAATTCCTTTTGCGCAGGTAGATTTATTTTACCGGCATTTTCTTTTATTCTGTCGATACTGATATAGATTTCGCCGGATATAATTTTATTATCCTGCGATGTTCCGAAGGTGATAATGTCTGTTAAAGTGTCGTGCTGTAAAAAATCTTTATTAATCGAATACACATGTTCGTCAGTTGTGAAGACATAAATAATGTCTCCCTCCACTTTTTTTTCCTCGCGGATCACATTTTTCAACCAGATTTTTACAGACTCCGGATTGTCAGGTTCAAAGTCCTCAAGCAATGTGTTAAATATTATCACTGCTTTTTTCTTTCTTCTTTTTTACCTTTTCGTTTTCCAGATAGGAGTGAAGCTGATCGGCACGTTTTTTATAAATCTCATTGTGCAAGGCACTGATATCAAAATTTAAGATCAATGCATTGTCACTTACTTCATACTGATCAACCAAAGACTTAATCAGATAGACATTTTTATTGAACTGTCCATCCAGCACATTTTCAATTTCAATATCTGATTCGATAATGTTAATTATCTCTGTATCAATTGGTTGTGCTGTTATTTTAATTTGCTTGTAATCGGTATTGTACGTAATTTTTAATGTTTCTCCCGGTGTTTTTTCACACAGAGCCTGAAACAATTCGGTTATCGACATGAGAATATTACCATAATACGTGTCGTTGATGAACAGCTGATCGCAGATATCATCTACGAACTGTTCAATTTTTCTGATCTCCTCAGGTATTAATCTTACTGTCAGGGATTGGTCATTGGCTACCATTTTCTCTCTCAAGTTTATATAAATACTTCTTTAATAATTCTTTGTAATAAGGAGACATCTCAATCGGCGCATACTTCAGTATTTCCTCTTGAGTTATTACATTGTCTTTATACTGTAATTGTTCCATTTGGTTACCACTTTTTTTGCTTTTTCCTTCACGCGACTCTCTTTTATTTTCGCGTTCTCTTTTAAGCTCTGCATTTTCTGCCCTCAACAATCTAACTTCCAGGTCCTTTTGTCGTTTCAGCGTTTCCTCACTCAATCTTTTATTTATCAAATCCTCCTCCACTTTTTCCATCTCTTCGGTTATTTTATTCAGGGCATTACCGTTTCCGCCCTCCGACTCCAGTTCCTCAATATAATCCTGTAACCTTTTTCTTATTTCTGCCTGCATAGCCGCCATTCTGGCCAGTTGCTCGCTGCTTAACTCCGATCCATCCTGTCCTTTCTCTCCCTTCTTCTTTCCCTTTTTTCCCATTCCCTTATTCAGCTGTTGCTGCATTTTCAGCAATTCGCCAAGGCTTGGTTTGCTTCCTTGTCCCGGATTGTTGCATTTACCTTTTCCGGGTTTTCCGCTCATCATCGCCATGCTTTGGTTCATCTTTTCCAGTGATTCCTCCAGCATTAACGCAAGGTTATTCATCGAGGTCATCACATATTGCTGTTCGCCCAGCGCATGGCCTTTTTGTCTTTCCTGCATCGAAATTAGTGATTTATTCATAAAATCAATAATTTTTCCCGATTCTTTTAAGATGAATGGCTGAATAAACATTTGTCGTTTGCTCAGTGCCAACAGCGAATCATGTACCACCATATAGTCTTCCTGAAGGAGTTTTTGCTTGTCGGCAAAATCCATATATTTTGGATTATTCAGTGATACCCCGTTAAAATCAACAATCAATTTTTCCTGTTCAAAACTGAGGTCGAGTAAATTATCCAGCATTTTTTTTACCTGTTCGGCGTCTTCACCCATTTGCGACATCATGGCCATTTCCATCATCATTGACAGGCTGCTGGCCATATCGTTCATCTTATCTCCTGCGCTATCCTGGCTTTCGGAAGCCTTTTTCTGTTTGCCCTTTTCCAGCTTCGATGTCGCTTCATTCAGGTCCTGCTGGATCTGGCCTGTACTTGCCGTGTCTGACTCAAAATCAAGCGGCTCTTCCAGCTCCTTGTTTAGGGAGTCTGCTTCTTTCAGCTCTTCTTCAATTTTCTTAAATTCCTCATTTATTTTCTTTTGTTCCTCTAAAGACTCTTCTTTTGAGATTTCCTTTTCCCCGGTTTTTTCAGCCAGTTGTTTTTGCTCCTCTGCTAATTTCTCCAGATCTTTTATAGCTTCATCCACCTTCTTTTCAAATTCCAGTTGTTTTAAAATTTCCAGGTTCTGATCCAGGTTGTTTTTCAGCTCTTCGTTCTTTTTCTTCATTTGCTCGAGGAAATCGTTGAGTTTGTCTTTATCCAGTTCCGACAACTCTTTCTTCATCTTTTCCAGCTCTTTCTTCATCTCCTCGTCCAACAGTTCATTGAACAGTCTCTCCAGTTCCTTCAGTTTCCTTGCAAGCTCGGGATCTATTTCCTGCTGCATCATTTTCTCCAGTTCTTTCATCTGTTTATTCAGTTCCTTCAGCCCTTCAATTTTATTCAGCAGCTCCTCTTCCTTTTCCAGCATCATTTCCACCTGTTGCTTATCCATCCAGTTCAGATCCTTTTTTTCGTACAAAGAATTCCGGAGCTCTTCCATCTGGTCTGCCAAATCGAAAATATCTTTTCTTGCCTCTTCCATTTCCTTTTTCAGGTCTTCCGATTTTTCGGCTGCATTTTCTGCCAGTTGTTCTTCTGTAGGGAAATTAACGGCATACATTTTTGTTTTTGCTGCCTTATATCCGTTAACGGCATCGTTATCTTTTACCTCAAAATAATAACTCATGTTTTCACCCGGTGCCAGGTTATAATCTTCCGCCCTGATGGTATATTGAATATATTGTTTGTTGAGATCCTTGTCGATTTTCAGTTCTTTTTTATCCCACTCTTCGGTGGCGGAGTTATCTTTTCGGTGCCACAAATACATGGAATGAAACCCATGGTCGTCCGTTATTACTCCATTGAAATGGGTGAATCCCAACATGTTTTCATCCGTGTATTCTTCCAGTTCAATAGTTGGATATTCGTCTTTTATCAGGGTAATGTAATAATTCAGCGAATCGGAATGACTTACAAAACTGTTCGTTCCGTAAATCGTGTACTGAAACTCATTTTTTGCCTTTGTTTCATATGTGAACATATTTCCCTCAGGCACAGTAAGTATGCGCGTTTCGTTGTTTGTTTTAAAAACTATTTCACGCGTATCCTTAGTGTAAATATTCCAAGTCAGCAAAGTTCCTTCGGGCACAACCATATCCCCGGCATTTTCAATCAACTCGTCCTTCTTACCGAGATATGACGGATAATGCAGTTCTACGTTAATGTTATAAATAACCGGTTTCGGGCGTACAGACAGGTGATATTCAGCGCTCTGATATTCTTCCGTATTTATAGTGAAATAAATGTCGCTTTCCACGTCCCTGAACGTATATGCGTATATGCCGGGTTCCGTTTCCGGGATCCGAAAAGAAAAGGATCCTTCCGACAACTTCAGATGTGCCGGCAGCTCCTCACCGGTAACTTCAACGTTAATTGTAAAGTCTTCATGCTGCAGTACCGTCAGCGAATCATTCAGCAGATGAATTTCATAGGGCAGCGGTTTTTCATACGCCACCTGATGCCTGATGATCCTGGCTGATGGTTCCGTTATAAATGACGGAGCGATGATCAGCACCAGTAAAATGATCAGTGCAGGGGGAACAAGATACCGAAGGTAGGTAAGGTTTTTTTTGAAATCAACTGCTTTTTTAAACGGAACGGGTTTCAAACCAGCCGCTTTCTGCTGCACACCAGCCAGCAGCAGTTCCATCTCTTTCTGATCTTTTCCTGTGGTCAGCTTTTCTTCAAGCTGCAGGGTGTTCAGCAGTTTATCATTCACCTCGGGAAAATGGCGGCCGATAATCCGGGCAGCTTCTTTATTGCTGATTGTATGACCAATTTTAAATAATTTAATGAGCGGAATAAAAACATAGCGTATCAGAACATATCCCGTAACGGCTACATAACTGTAAAAAATAACTGTCCTGACTCCCCGCCCCGACCACGAATAGTACTCTATTAAGTCGGCAAGCAGAAGCAAAACAAGCAGGACAGAACCACTCACGAGGAGTCCGCGTATTATTTGATTTTTATAATACTTGCTGATAAAGCCTTTCAGCTTTTGCTTTACTATTTCCAGGTCGTTCCGCATCAAAATCTGATGATTTTTACTTAATGGAAAGGTTCATTGCTAATTTTTTACTTTTGCAAAGATATAAATTAGGCCCACTGCCTTTAAAAACCTTTCACTATGAAACGATCTCTTATCCTCATTATTTTAATTTCAATAACACTTGGTTCTTTCGCTCAATGGAATACATTCGATGAGGAAGAACAATACTGCGCCCACAGAACACAATTTACCAACCAAAGTCGCACTTTGGAATATTTATATGACTGGCAAAGTCCGTACATGGACGACTATGATGTGTCGTTTTACTTTTTAGACATCACTGTTACCAATACGTCAACTCTGATTGAAGGTAACACTACCATACAGGCAACAGCCCTTTTCCCTCTGGACACTTTTGCGTTTGAACTGATTCCCGAAATGGTGATCAGTCAGATATTTGTGAACGGAACAGAATACACCGGTTTTTACCACGAAGGAAATAATGTGCTGGTACCTGTCGATGAAATTGCGGCCGGCAACACGGTAACTGCACAAATTTTTTACAGCGGCACACCTCCAACGGGCAGTTTCTTCGTGGGAGTTGATCATGCCCATAACAACAATTACAATATGGATGTTACCTGGTCGCTTTCCGAGCCTTTTGCCGCCTCCGACTGGTTTCCGGTAAAACAGGATCTTGAAGACAAAGCTGACTCATGCTGGGTTTTTCTCACAACTGCTTCGGATAACATGGCCGGTTCACAGGGGCTTTTAACCGATGTTGTTGATCTGGGTAACGGGTTTACGCGTTATGAATGGAAGTCAAGCTATCCGATCGATTATTACCTGATCTCTTTTGCTGTTTCCGATTACCAGGATTACAGCATCTATGCGCACCCTGAAGCAATGGGCGGGGACTCAATGCTTGTACAGAATTTTATTTACAACACACCACAATGCCTGGAAGATAAAAAACCGAGTATTGACGAAACCCCGGGAATGATTGAACTTTTGTCTGATCTGTACATTTTATATCCGTTCTCTAATGAAAAATACGGCCACTGCCTCACAGAACTGGGAGGCGGTATGGAACACCAGACCATGACTACGCTGGGCGGTTTCTGGTTTGGTCTTGTTGCCCACGAACTGGGGCATATGTGGTTCGGCGACAACGTAACCTGTGCCACATGGAGCGATATATGGATCAATGAAGGCTTCGCCACTTATTCGGATTACTTGTGCCGTTATAATCTTGTAAGTGAAACCGAAGGCAATTCCTTCATGTCGAGCAAACAAAGCAGTGCCATGGGCCAGACCGGAGGAAGTGTTTACATCCCTATCGATGAGATTTACCCCGGCAACGAATGGCGCATCTTCAGCGGCAGGCTTTCTTACGATAAAGGGGCCGCCATCATTCACACGCTCAGGCACGAAATTCAGGATGATAATCTGTTTTTTGATGTTATGGGGACCTTTCAAACAGAATACGGCTTAAGCACCGCTACCGGAGAAGACTTTAAAAACACGGCTGAAGAAGTGACCGGGCTGGACTTTGATCAGTTTTTCGACCAATGGTATTATGGCGAGGGATATCCGATCTATGATCTTGTATGGTATTCAGCAGGGGGTGAATTTCACCTGTCCTCCACGCAAACAACCTCTTCATCCACACCCTTTTTTGACATGCTGCTTGACATTAAGCTGTTTTTTACAGATTTTACTGACACGATTATCACCGTTCATCAAACTGATAATTTAAATGAGTTTACGGTTTATACCGGAAAAGAAGTGGCCGTAGTGCAGGTTGATCCCAATAACTGGACTATGGAACAAAGCACCATCACCGTTGGTATTGAGGAAACAGAAAAGCCGGTGTATTTTACCCTGGGGCCTAACCCGGTTACCGATTATGTAACCGTTTATTTTTTAAACCCTTCGAACCGAATCAAAGAGATTGTTGTGACCGATATTTCGGGTAAAACAATCCTTAAAACCAGTTCTGCCGATAAGCAGGTTCGTTTGACAACATCTGATTTTGATAAGGGCGTATATCTTGTTACTGTTTATGATGGTACCGACATACTTGTTAAAAGATTTGTCAAGTAAAAATGCTCCCTGAGTTGTTTAATTATGACTGAAAAGAAAAAAAGCCGTTTTAAAAATAACCTGGGACATTTTGTTTTCTTCGACCCGAAAATGGGGGCGGTTGGAGCTGTCATTTTGGGAACCGTGGTGTTTTTTATTAATTATGATCATGGCATTATCTGGGGAATCACTGCTGCATTGAAGCAGAGTGCGTTTACATTTTTTATAGGCGGCACACTCACCCGTTTGTGTGAGAATCTGGCCTCTGCAATAAAAAAAGAATATCTGGCTATTTTGGCGGCAGTGGCCATACCCACAACCATATCTTTAATGCTGACCTATACGGTTCATTCCCTCAAAGGTACGCCTGAGCCGTTAAATTCAACCATCCCAACCTTATTTATGGCTCCCTGGGGATTTTTGTGGTGGGCGCTGCGAAAGAGAAAGCAATTGAAAACAGCAAACGAGTCAATTTAGTACCTTTGCGGCTCAAAAAAATCATCAGAAAATGAACGATAAACCAGTTCGTGTCCGATTTGCACCAAGCCCGACAGGACCATTACATATAGGCGGTGTCCGTACGGCACTGTATAATTATTTATTTGCCCGCAAACACGGCGGAACTTTTATTTTAAGGATAGAAGACACCGACCAGAACCGTTTCGTGCCCGGCGCCGAAGAATACATTATCGAAGCATTCAACTGGTGCGGAATAGATTTTGACGAAGGCGTGACCAAAGGGGGCGATTACGGCCCTTACCGCCAGTCGGAACGCAAAGAAATGTACCGGCAATATGCCGAACAACTGATACAGTCGGGGCATGCCTATTATGCCTTTGACACACCGGAAGAGCTCAACCGGATCAGAAAACAATTTGAGGAAGAGAAGAAGACATTCACTTATGATACCGTACAGCGTAAGCAACTCCGAAATTCGCTGACATTAAGCGAGCAGGAAGTGACAGAATTATTGCATAACGATACACCTTACGTTATTCGTTTTAAGATGCCAGAAGAGAGGACGGTTGTGATGAACGATGAGATCAGGGGCAGGGTAGAAGTCAATACGAAAGTACTGGATGATAAAATATTATTCAAATCTGACGGTATGCCTACTTACCATCTGGCGAATATTGCAGACGATCATCTGATGAAAGTTACGCACGTAATCAGAGGTGAAGAATGGCTGCCTTCATTACCGCTGCATGTGTTGCTTTATGAAGCCTTCGGGTGGGAAGCTCCGGTATTTGCCCACCTGCCTTTGTTGCTCAAACCCGATGGTAAAGGCAAGTTAAGCAAACGCGATGGCGACCGGCTGGGATTTCCTGTTTTCCCACTGCAATGGACCGATCCGAAAAGCGGAGAAGTGTCCCGCGGGTACAGGGAAGACGGATATTTCCCGGAAGCATTCATCAATATGCTGGCATTGCTGGGCTGGAATCCCGGCGATGAGCGGGAGTTTTTTACGCTGGAGGAACTGTCAGAAGCTTTTTCACTGGATAAAGTCAGTAAATCGGGTGCCCGCTTCGACCAGGATAAAGCCAAATGGTTTAACCATCACTACCTGGTGGGTAAAAATAACGAAGAGCTGGCCGAATTGTTCCGCCCTGTTCTGGAGGAAAAAAATATTGATGCCGGGCAAAAAGATATTCCTTATATCGTCGGGTTGGTAAAAGAGCGTGTAAACTTCGTTTCGGAGCTTTGGGAGCAGTCCTGCTTCTTTTTCTCTGCCCCGGAGAGCTATGATCCCAAAACGGTAAAAAAACGCTGGAAAACCAATTCTTTTGATCAGATGACAGAATTAAAAGAAGTACTGGCACAGATTGACGATTTCACTTCTGAAAACACCGAGCAGACAGTAAAGGCGTGGATTGAAAAAAATGAATACGGTATGGGTGCCGTGATGAACGCTTTCCGCTTGTTGATTGTAGGCGCTGCCAAAGGACCGCATTTGTTTGACATTATTGCTGTTATCGGTAAAGAGGAAACGCTGGCACGCATTGACCGCGGATTAGAAATACTGGGTAAAAAAGAAACTGTATAATTGTTTGTTATGTCTGTTATTTCGATAGAAGGAATGGAGTTTTTTGCCTACCACGGCTGTTTTAAAGAAGAGCAGGTGATTGGTACAAAGTTTCGGATTGATTTATTCCTTGAGGCAGACACAGCTGTTGCCGAAAAATCCGATCAGTTACAGGACACCGTGAATTACCAGGCTATTTACCGGCTGGTGAAAAAAGAGATGGAGACCACTTCCAAATTACTGGAGCACGTGGGGCGGAGGATCCTTGACAGCATCAAACATGAATTTCCGATGGTGGCACATGCCCGCATTAAGATCAGGAAGTTGAATCCCCCTTTGGGTGGTAAGATGGATTTTGTGAGTTTGGAATTATCGTTTTAAAATAGATCTGTCCCTGATTTTTACTTATCATACATCTCATCAGGCGGGCAGATTGCAATACACTTATTTTTTAACTCAAAATTCAATTAAAAATCTTATATTCAAATTTCTGTTATACGAAAAGTATTCCGATCCTGTTTTGCACACACACAATTTTACAAGTTACTACTTGTACACCATATAATTTAGCATCCTTTTCTAAAGCTGCTTTCCTCTGTTTTATTATCATTTAAAGCCCACGGGAACTCTTAAAAAAATGACACAAATGTGTCATTGGATTAAGATTTTCTGTTTTTTAGTTTTGTTAGCTAAAAGCTTTATGTAATTTTACTTAGTTAAATAATATTACGTTCATAGCAAATGAATTTAATATTAAAGAAAATATAGAATTCATTTTTCTTATTTATCATTTTTATCATTTATAAAAAATAACAATTATGTTTAAAAAAATTTTACTTATTGTGGCCGTGGTTGTTTTTACACAATCCGTTATGGGTCAGGCAACCCGATTTTTTACAAAAGCCGGTTTAAGTACACATGTTCCATATGAATGGACAGCAAACGATACCAGGTTTCAACTGCGCGAATCGCTGGAAGAAGACTTTGAGGGATATGATGATTTCACACTTGATTTTACCCCCTGGACAACTGCCGATGTTGACGGTAGTGCCACTTATGGAATTTTAGATCACGATTTTCCTAACAGTGGAGCTGCCATGGCATACATCGTTTTTAACCCTTCTCAGGTTACTCCTTCGATGGCATCGGATGAGTCAATTCAACCCCATAGCGGAAACAAGTTTGCAGCTTGTTTTGCATCTGTAGATCCTCCGAATAATGACTGGATTATTACTCCCCTCATAGCTCTTGGTTCTAATTCCAGTTTAAGCTTTTGGGTAAAATCCTACACGGAGCAATATGGTCTGGAAAGGTACAAAGTAGGTGTGTCAACTACCGACAATAATCCCTCCAGTTTTACAATTATCAGTGGCTCTGGCTATCTTGAAGCTCCTTCTGCTGCATGGCAGGAAAAGCAATTTGACCTCTCTGATTATGATGGAATGGACGTGTACATTGGAATTCAATGTGTTTCAAATGATGCTTTTATTTTCATGCTTGACGATTTAACGGTTAATTCTGAAGCTTCCGAAGGCACACTCTACGGAAAAGTTACCGATGCGCTGACCGGTGATCCCATTCCGAATGCACTGGTATCAGTTGCAGGGCTTTCGGATTACTCAGATACTAATGGAGATTATTCAATTACAGGTATTCCTGCCGGTACCCTGAATGCTAATTTCACGGCAACTCCTACCAGCGGAACAGCTCCGTTAGACGTTCAGTTTACCGATCTCTCTTCCGAAGGAACGCATACGGTTACAGCATCCCACGAAGGTTATGTTGATTATTCAAACAGTCAGGTTGTCATTCCTGACGGAGGAGCACTTGAACTGGCTATCTCTCTTTCACCAACGTTGGCAGAAGGTCAGATGCGGTTTGTACTCACCTGGGGGGAGCTTCCTTACGATCTTGATTCACACCTGAAAACTCCTGAAATTGAAGGAACTTCATATCATATCTACTACTCTTCGCAGGGTTCGGCCTCCAGTCCTCCATATGCCGAACTGGATATTGACGATACAGACAGCTACGGCCCGGAAACCACTACCATTTACGACTTGTT
>QMPO01000049.1 GCA_003648625.1 Bacteroidota bacterium | reverse complement strand
TTCCTTTGAGTTTCTTTGTGGTAAAATAAATGGCTGAACCACAAAGGGTCACAAAGTGCGCACTAAGTTCCGCAAAGTAAATTCGGGTTGATTTGTGATTATTTTAACTTTTGAAACAGCCTCCTTATGGTGGTTTATCATGGAAGTTTGCGGAATTGTAATAGCAAGTTGCCGTGAAAAAACAGTGTAATTAATATGGGGAAGCGATTCGCAAGAACTGGTGTAATAGACAAAATGTAACCATTTTGTCTATTACACCTCAATTTCATAAGTACATATATCTTATAGACTCCTCTTCAGGCAATTTCATATATCACGATAGTTATCATAAACAGGGAAACGTAGAATCAGGCGGTTTTGTTTATGTGGAAGATGGAAATATCCGGGTTACATCACTGGATGGTAGTGGAGATACGATTATCCCGTTGCCGGAAAATGTTGTTTTACCCAATACCCAGTTCTATCCATACCTGTTGCATGATTTTGGTGACGGTAACCTGGAAAAGAAAACTTATCAAATCTTTGAAGTAAGGACCCAGACATTTGCAGAAGTTACCTATACCCGAACCGGTGAAAAACAGTTGGATTTGCCGGGGGGGGCGCTACGATGCTGTGGTATTAACCGAATCGAACCCGGCAACGGGATTGGAAACAAAGTTGTGGATTGATAAGGAAACAGGAAAACGCCTGAAAATGGAATCCCAAAATCATATCCGGATGTATCTTGCAAGGGCCGCTGTGCAAAGTCGGATAAAAACAGGAAACTGGGATGAAGTCGTTTTCATGAAAACCAATCACTTCATTAAAGATATCCATACCATTTCATACATGAAAATAAAATGCAGCCTGGAGCAGGCGCCGGCAGCTACTAAAGAAGACCTCAATGTGCCCGGGCAGAAATTTACAGGTCTTATCAATGGAAATAAACTGGAAGGAATATTTGAGATTGCACATAAAAAATATGATGGTAAAAATCCATCGTCATTTCCACTCAATACTGAACAATATAAGGAAATTGAAAAATGGTTGAAGGCAGAAGGAAGGATAGAATCCGATGATCCGGTACTCATCGAAAAAGCAAAAGAAATTACGAATGGATCTGAAAATTTATGGGAGGCGAGTTGTAGCATTAGTCAATGGGTGATTGAAAACATTGATGGATCGATTATGGGGGCACAGCCCGTGAAACTTTTGACAGGAGAAACGGAGCATGCGGGTCGCAGTCAATGCTGATGGCAGCCCTTTGTCGGGCAGCCGGCATTCCGGCCAGGGTTGTTTGGGGCTGTATGTACACACATGAAATGAACGGGAGTTTTGGCCACCATGCATGGAATGAAGTTTTTATGGGAGAGGCCGGATGGATACCGGTTGATGTAACTTTCCATGAAACAGATTACGTTGATTCGGGACATCTCCGTCTGGGTATTTTGCATACACGGCAAACCATTATAAATTACAAGGAGATGGAGATCATGGAATATAAAACGGATCATTAATACAACGAACAGATCAGAAATGAGAAGCTTCAAAAATAAATCAGGGACGATCAATCTTGCAGTCTTATTTCTCTGTATGGTTTTTACAGTTCAGTCATGCCATCAAACAACTCCGGTTAAACCATCAGCTGAAGTATTAAAACACTACCGGCAATTCACCGGTTTTACTGATCCGGGCGAATATTCATACCTTTATAAAAACCTGCCTGAATCAACAGAAGAAGTCTGCAATCTGATCAAAAAACAACTCATACACCCGTTTGAGGCAAGACAAATGAAAGATATCTTGCCCGAAGGATGCCTAATGGAAGATGAGGTCCTGCCTGTAGTTTCACAGATGCTTGAAAAATTGATTGAACGAGATTCCGGAGGGTTGACAATGGATCGTAAACCCGAAAATCGCCTGGTTGTTGGCTGTTATCATCACAGTTTGTTACTTGTTTCAATATTGAGGTCGCAAGGTATTCCGGTAAGGATGAGAGCCGGTTTTGCACGTTATTTCGAAGAACAGGCAAATGTACGTTTCGGCCATGTAATCTGTGAGGTTTGGGATACTGACAAAGAGCAATGGATTATGGTTGACCCTGACCGTAATTTCGTCAACGTGTCATCCAACCAATTTAAATCTTCTTCTCACGCGTGGATCAATTTCAGAAACAGTCAGCTCCCTGATGTTGACTATACAAGTTCCATTGGCGAAGGAGCGCAGGCATTTCTCTACATTCTGTTGCTCGACCAGGCTTTTGTACTGAGTGATGAAAGAAATTACTGGCATTCGCCTGCATTTTTGTTTACTGATGATTTTTCAGTTGACAATCTTACAGCAGATCAATTGCAGGTGATAGATCAGATAGCAGAACTGATGCAAAAACCTGAATACCACTTGGATAAGCTCCGGAAGCTTTATGATAGTCATAGCTTTTTACATGCTTATAAACGTTCGTTGGACACTTATTACGATGAATTATTGAGAGATTAATGAGAAAATAAATTTTATAAACATTAAAGAATCGCAACATGAAACGAATTATTTTAATTATTGCCCTGTTTACGGGGAGCTTAACATTGTTAACAGCCGGTGAGCATGAGTATGTTATCGGTGAAAAAGTAACTTTCGAGTCAACTGTTTTAAATGAAGAGAGGACCATTTACGTTTACCTCCCTCAGAGTTATAATTTTTCAGAAGCAGCATACCCCGTTTTGTATTTGCTTGACGGTAGAACGCATTTTCTTCATGCTTCGGGGATAACACAGTTTTTATCGGCCAGCGGGGTGATCCCGGAGATGATCGTTGTTGCCGTAGTAAATGTGAACAGAAACAGGGATTTTACTCCGACAAAACTATCGCAGGTAGCTGAGTCAGGAGGTGCTGAGAAATTCACAGACTTCTTCGCAAACGAACTATTTCCTTTTATGGAAAGGAATTACCGGGTGCAATCTTATGACATATTAATGGGACACTCTTTGGGTGGAACATTCGCCACGTATGTACTTTTAAATAAGCCGGAAATGTTTGATGGCTATATTTCGGTCAGTCCTTATTTGATGTATGATAGTAATTTACTTGTCATAGAAACCGAAAGCAATTTAAAACCGAAATTTTCCAGTGAAACATACTATTACATGACCATTGGTAACGAACCTAATTATTTTGAGGCACTTGCTTATTTTGCAAAGACGGTAGAAACGAAATCACCCAAAGGCCTGAATTTTGAGTATTTGCAAATGCTGGATGACAGTCATGGTACAACGCCTCATCTGAGTATTTACAATGGCTTATTATATATCTTTTCCGACTGGAAATTGCAACCCGAAGTGTTTAACGAAGGTTTGGCAGCTATTGACAAGCATTACAAATTTCTTTCGAAAAAATATAGTCTTGATATGCAGACACCCGAAAATACAATTAACTGGTTGGGCTATACTTACCTGAATAAAGGCGATATTAAACAGGCAATCACAGTGTTCAGGGAAAATGTGAAACGATTTCCGGAATCAGCGAATGTATACGACAGCCTGGGAGAAGCTTATGAAAATAATGATCAGTTTACCGATGCACAAAAGAATTATCAAAAGGCTGTAGAACTGGCGACATCAAAAGCTGATCCGAACCTGAAGATATATAAGAAGAATTTAAAGAGGATGCAGGAAAAATTAACCCAGGAGTAAGTAAAATCATACGGAGTTAAATATGTGGTTGTAGCATTTGCAGCAGTTGCTGTGCCGGTATCACACCTGCTTGCCGCCAAACCACTTGTCCGTTTTTGAATACCATCAGTGTGGGCACGTTGCGGATCTGGTATTTTTGGGCAATGGCCGGGTTGCGGTCAACGTCTACTTTCAGTATCCTAATCCTTTCACCCAATTGTTTTTTTACATCTTTCAAAATGGGTGGCATCATTTTGCACGGCTGACACCACTCTGCTGAAAAGTCGATTAGCACCGGTGTGCTTCCTTGAATTATATCGTTGAACTTACTCATAGCTTCATTACCTTTTGTTCGAATAAAGGGATATCAATTTCTGTACCTTTTGGTGAAGACTGACAAAATGTACTGTGTACAAAATGTTTTAAACATTTTGTTTTAAACATTTTGTTTAAAATCAAAAAGATCTTACTTTTGTTGGAAAGTAAAACATTATGAACCCATTTACCTTAAAAGATTATGCCGGGCCGGAATATTTTTGTAACAGGAAAAGTGAAACAGAAAAGATTGTTAATGCAGCCCAGAATCAAAGGAATTTGACATTATCGTCCATTAGAAAAATGGGCAAAACAGGTCTTATTCATCACGTTTTTCATCAGTTATCAGAAATTAATGAGATGGATACCGTGTATTTTGACATCTATCACACAGAATCTTTATCAGGTTTCATCAATAAGTTGGGTACAAGTTTATTGGCTGAAAAGGAGTCATGGCCTGAGAAAGTAAAAAGGATGACAAAATATTTTATTCGGCATATTAGACCTACAATAACTTTTGATGGTTTAACGGGGTTGCCGGCTCTTTCTTTTAATATTGAAAATGAGAGTTCGGGCATCAGAACATTGGAAGATATTTTCGGTTTCTTAGCAGAAAGAAGTAATGAAAAGCCAATGATTGTGGCTATTGATGAATTTCAACAGATCGTCAATTATCCGGAAAATAATATTGAAGCATTGTTGCGTGTCAACATCCAAAAACTACAAAATGTGAGTTTTATTTTTTCAGGAAGTGATAAACAGCTTTTAGCAAGTATGTTTACCGATGCTAAGAAACCTTTTTATCAAAGTACCGAATGGATGTATTTGGAAGAAATTCCCCAAGACGATTATTCGATTTTTATAAAAGAGAAGTTTACATCCGGGTTTATTCTTATTGATGATGAAGCGGTAAAGGAAATATTAAGGCAGACTCACAGTCACACTTATTATGTTCAATTTCTATGTAATAAATTATATGGTTCCGATATTAAAGAAATTACAGTTGAAACGGTGAAACAAACTCTTTCGGATATTTTAGAAGAGAATGATGTTTATTATTCCGAATATCGTAATTTGTTGACAAAGCAGCAATGGAATTTACTTCTTGCCTTAGCCAGGGAGGAAGGAATCTCTCAAGTCACTTCTTCTTCGTTCATTCATAAGCATAATTTGAGTAATGCGGCAACAATCAGAAGAGGAATTAAATCCTTAATGGATAAAAACATGATTTATAAAAAGGGCATTAAATATTATGTTTATGATGTGTTTTTTGCTAAATGGCTTAAGCGGCTATAAGAGTTACATTGAACAACCTTTTAAGATTCCCGAAGTAATTGTTTTTAATAAAAATGGTAGTGTACGAATTGTTTGTCAGTCAATTTCTTCAAACCACCCATTACCTGCATCCGGATAGCAGTCAATTTCCGGTACGTAAGGTTTGATGTCGAGTAAAGGAGTGCCGTTGATCATATCGGCACCGGTAAAATAGAGTTTGTTGTCTTCAACAGAAGTAATTTTAACAATTGTCAAACCAATTTTGTTAGGCCTGAGCGGACTTCGGATAGCAAATACTCCGCGAGGAATATCCCTGTTTTTAGGATACTGGATTAGCTTTAGGGCTTCTTTTTTCAGGTGAAAATAAAAGATGAGATGGGCATGCGTAAAAGTATTGAGGTCTTTCAGCCCTTCGGAAAATTCTTCAAATATTTCGGCATAACCGGCTGCCTCATCCGAAAACCGTCCCTGTCGGGGTATTTTCTCCGTTCCGTCAAAAGGCGTATGAATGATGCCGATGGGTTTGAAATGTATGGAATGTGAACTCAAAACGAATAATTTTTTAGTGGTCAATCTAATCCAATCGTAATTCTCTCAGGTAGAGTTGTATCGTGTTTTCCAATCCGTAATACAAGGCATCGCAGATCAGGGCATGGCCGATGGAAACTTCATCGGTCCAGGGGATGTTCCTGATAAAATATTTCAGGTTATCGAGGTTCAGATCGTGGCCGGCATTCAGTCCCAGGCCAACTTCCCTCGCTGTTTTTGCTGCTTCGATAAAAGGGGCAATAGCCATTTCTTTTCCTTTGAAAAAATCAGAAGCATAATTTTCGGTATACAGTTCAATGCGGTCGGTGCCTGTGGCTTTGGCAGCCTCCACCATTTTCTGGTCGGGGTCCACAAAAATAGAGGTGCGGATGCCGGCTTCCTTAAAACGGGCGATTACGTCTACCAGAAAATCTTTATGTCTTACGGTATCCCATCCGTGATCGGATGTAAGCTGCCCCGGATCGTCGGGCACCAGAGTGACCTGTTCTGGTTTGTGTTTGAGTACTAGTTCGATAAACTCAGGCGTGGGGTTGCCTTCGATGTTGAACTCAGTCGTTATCAATGGGCGCAACAACTCCACATCTTTGCGGGTGATATGCCGCTCATCGGGGCGTGGGTGTACGGTGATACCCTGGGCTCCAAAACGTTGGATATCAACGGCAGCTTTCTGTACATCAGGCAAATTGCCGCCCCGCGCATTGCGTAAGGTGGCTATTTTATTAATATTTACACTTAATCGGGTCATGCTGTCTTCTTTTCGGTAAAATTAATAAATTGCAGTGGTTAATTTATAAAATATGAGAGCAGTTATTCAACGGGTTTCAAGCGCATCGGTTTCCATTGGGGGCGTAGTCCACTCGGAGATAAGTGAGGGCCTGCTCATCCTTTTGGGTATTGAAGAAACAGATACAGATCAGGATATTGAATGGCTGGCCGGAAAGATTACCCGATTACGAATTTTTAATGATGAGGCAGGGGTGATGAACCTGTCGGTAAAAGACATAGATGCTGAGGCCATTGTTGTAAGCCAGTTCACACTGCATGCCTCCACTAAAAAAGGAAACAGGCCTTCATACATCAAAGCTGCCAGACCGGAAACGGCCATCCCGTTATATGAACATTTTGTAAAGCAACTGGAAACGGAACTGGGAAAATCTGTCGGGACAGGCAAATTCGGCGCCATGATGAATGTGGAATTGGTAAACGATGGTCCGGTAACAATAATTATTGACACAAAAAATAAGGAGTAAAAGAATGGCAAAGAAACCACGATTAAGTTTTTGGCAGATATGGAATATGAGTTTCGGGTTCCTTGGAATCCAGTTTGGATTTGCGCTGCAAAATGCCAATGTCAGCCGGATTTTCGAAACACTCGGTGCTCAAGTCGATGATATTCCGATCTTGTGGATTGCTGCTCCGGTAACAGGTTTGATCATTCAACCCATTATCGGGCATATGAGCGACAACACATGGAACAGGTTTGGCAGGCGGCGGCCTTATTTTTTGGTGGGGGCTATCCTCGCCTCACTGGCGCTTTTTATCATGCCCAATTCACCGGCATTGTGGGTGGCAGCCGGGATGCTTTGGATTATGGATGCTTCCATCAATATTTCGATGGAACCGTTTCGGGCTTTTGTAGGCGATATGTTACCGTCGGAACAACGTACAAAAGGGTTTGCCATGCAGAGTTTTTTCATCGGCACCGGTGCTGTGGTGGCATCGGCATTGCCTTACATCATGACCAACTGGCTGGGCATTGCCAATACGGCTCCGGAAGGGATGATACCACCTTCTGTGAAATACTCGTTTTATATCGGTGGGGCTATATTTTTTATAGCTGTTTTATGGACAGTATTACGTACTAAAGAGTATTCACCTGAAGAGATGAAAGCATTTCAGGAAGAACGGAAAGAGATGGTTCAGGCAGAACAGGAAGCGGATGAAATTTTACCCTCATCAAGGTTTTTGAAGAGTAGTATTCTCTGGCTGATCACAGGGGCTGTCCTTGCCTTTTTGGTGTATTATTTCAATCTGGAAGCCGAATTATATATTCTTGGTTTCGGACTGATGGTGTTTGGACTGGTGCAGGTTGTGGCGGGTTCGCTGATCAGATCAGGCAAAGAGAAGAATGGTTTTGTGGAGGTAATCAACGACCTGTTTAAAATGCCGGCTACAATGAAACAACTGGCAGTAGTACAGTTTTTCTCGTGGTTTGCTCTGTTTGCCATGTGGATTTATACGACAGCTGCTGTAACGAGTCATATATATGGTACAACCGATTCAAGCTCTGAGTTGTTTAACGAGGGAGCTAACTGGGTGGGGATTATGTTTGCCGTGTACAACGGATTCGCTGCCGTGGTGGCCTTCTTGCTGCCGGTGTTGGCTAAATATACAAACCGGAAGATCACCCACTTGATCGCTTTGGTGGCCGGAGGGTTGGGACTGATCTCCATTTACTTCTTCCACGATCCTTATCTTCTAATCATCTCTATGGTAGGCGTGGGACTGGCATGGGCCAGTATCCTGGCGATGCCGTATGCCATTCTAACAGGCTCTTTACCGCAACACAAACTGGGTATTTACATGGGAATTTTCAACTTTTTCATTGTAATTCCCCAAATTCTTGCAGCCAGCATCCTGGGTTTCTTTGTTCGAGACATTGCCGGCGGACATGCTATTTATGCACTGATTCTGGGAGGTGCTTCCATGATTCTGGCCGGGTTTCTAACCCTGCTGGTAAAAGATGTGGACGACCCAAATCAGTGATAAACTTTGGTACATGAAAAACACTAACCGCTAAAAGCTTGTGTTTTTATTTAGTGTAATTGATTCAATCGGTTACCGGATAATCAGTTTACCCGTAGCAGGCTGATTGGATTCAATATGAATTTTGAATAAGTATACCCCCGGATGTAAATTGCCCCGACGTATTAAAATGCCCTCCCTGGTTATAGAATAATCAAAGGAAACTAATCTTCCAGAAAGGTCTGTTGCTGTAAATGATGCATTTTCGGGATCCGTAATATTCACCGTAATGAATCCTTCATTTACGATAGGATTAGGTGTGCATGTAAGCAATTTAGTGTTGGCTTCAGGAGGATTAACACTTGAATTGCTGCAACTCACCACCATCATTTTTTCAGCTCCGTCACTGTCCATTGAAAAAATATCCCAAATAAATTCATCATTGAATTTGTCATTTCCAAAGAATATTTTACTTCCATCGGCACTGTAACAAGCACTATAACTGCTGCCATCACTTTCTGTACTCATGGTTAACCTCTGCCAGTCAGATCCGTCAGGATTACAGGACACAATATCAAAAGGCCCGCCATGGCCATTCCACTCTGTGGTTGTAAAAAGCAGTTTGCTGCCTTCCGGATTGAAGCTTAAATACATATCATCGTATCCGAATTCATTAGGATCGGTGATGTCTTGCCAATTTGAACCGTCAGGGTCCATACTGATGATGTGGGAGTTGGCATTAATCCCCTGACGGAAGTAAATCTTTGTTCCCGAAGGGTTAAATACAGGTCCCGTTTGGCGTGGTAATCCTTCAACGTTGGTCAACTGTGTTCTGCCGGTTCCGTCAATATTCATAATAAAAATCTCTTCTGATGTTTCCGATTCATCCCATGATTCGAAAACAATTTTAGTTCCATCTGGCGAAAAACTTGGTTTACCATCATGAATGCTATTATTAGTCAACCTTGTTTGGTTGGTTCCATCCGTGTTGATGATAAATATTTCTGCCGTTGATCCGGCACTGTTTTGCTGATACACCAATTGGGTTCCGTCAGCACTTAATCTGGGGTAAAACTCCTGGAGGTAACCTGTGGTTAAACGCTCAACGTTTGTTCCGTCAATATTACTCCGGTAAATAAAATAAGTGTCGTCCACTCGGTTTGAGCTGAAATAAAGATAATTTCCGTCCGGCGAAGCAACGGGTGAGTAATTACTACAAACTTCTTGCGCTGTAGCCGGAAGAACAATTATCATGATGAAAAATGCATAGAATAACTTTTTCATAATAATAATGAGGTTTGGTTAAACAATGCATTAAATATAATAAAAAAACTCACACAGTGATGAGTTTTATAGATATAAGTGCCTGAATACTATCTTATGACAGCATAGGTTTGCCTCAATTTATATTAAGCAGGGATAACTTTATAATCCATATTCACCAACAAATTTGCTTTGTTTTTCAGCGATTGCACCTGTTTGTGCTCCTGTTCAAGCACCCGCATCCGGTATTCGTTCTGGGGTTCTTTGCCGCGGTCTTTCTGAGCTTTCTTGGTTTCGTGATAGGTTAGTTCGATAAACACCCTTAAATCTACACCTTCGGTGTTGATGGCGTACAATCCGTCGATGATCAACATGTCGATACCATTAAAATCTGTTGTAAGCGTATCTACTTTTTCTGTTACCAGGTCCACGCACGGCATGGATGATTTCCGGTTGTTTTTAAAATCATCGATCACCCGGTTGATCTCATCCCATTTGTATTCGTTCATTCCCACCACTTTCTCAATGCCGTTTTTGATGCGCCATTCAGTTCGTTCAAGAGGCAGGGTGTTGTAAAAATTATCAATGTGGATGGGCTTGGCGAATAGGCCGTGCTTGCGCAGTTCTTTGGCAATTACATGTGTCAGTTCTGATTTTCCTGAGCCTGATTCGCCGGAAATAGCCACGATAAATTTGTCTTTTTTTCTTTTCAGGATCTCTTTTACAATATCCGCCGCTGCTGTGCGGTGTTTTTCGGTGATCAATAATACGTCTTCGAGCATGGTTATATATTTTCTATTGTATTAATTCTGTTTTCGCCCGGGAATAAATTCCCGATCTAGTTTCTCATTCTATCCCTTCGGGATGAGAAACTACGTTATTTAAATAATTCCGGTATCTCTAGTCCCTGAGGGACGCCAGAATATATAGCTGTCGAATTCATTCGTCAGCGAAAGATTATTCCCATATATATTTTTCATTATAATTTATCTCATGTTTTTTTAACAAAACAAGAAATTCATTTTTGAAGTTCTGTTCAGCATGATGTTTCTTTTGATATTTAATGTAATTGATAATTTGTGGTATATCAGAATGGTTTACACTGAAAGCGCCGTAGCCAATTTGCCATGCGAAATTTTGAAGATCATGAAATATTTGGTGAATCCAGTGGGAAGAACCTCCTTTTATCAGTTTTATGGCTTGAGAGATAGTTATTGTCGAAGGTAAAGATAGTAAAATGTGTACATGGTCTTCTGTTCCGTTAACGGTAATCAATTCCATATTGTTTTCTCTGGCAATACCAGCCATGTATGGCCAAAGCCGTTTTTCCAGTTCTTCTGTTATCAAAGGTTCACGATACTTAGTGCTAAACACGTAATGAATGTATATTCGAATAAATGATGACATGTTATGTTGTTTTTGTTTTGCCCGGGAATAAATTCCCGGTCTTGGTTCTCATTCAATCCCTCCGGGATGAGAACGACGTTAATTAAATAATTATGGAATCCTTAGTCCCGGAGGGACGCCAGAATACCCAGTTGTCAAATTCATTCGTCAGCGATAATATTTATTTCTTCCCCTTTCTTCATCTTTATTTGTTTTCCACCTACAATTACAACAGCATTCTTGTCGGTATTAATTTTGACAGAATTACCTGACACTTCAAAATGATAATGCACTCCTTTAAAACCCAAATTAAAAGTCATCCTTTTCCACCGTTCCGGCAATACCGGGTCAATTTTCAGTACATCACTTCGCAAATCAACACCGGCAAAGGTGGTGATGGCGATCATAATCGTGCCGGCCATTACGCCTGTGTGGATACCCTCGGCGGTAGTGCCTCCCTGTATATCGTTGTAGTCGCTGGTTAAAGCATCAAAATACAAATCCCAGCTTAATTTTTCGTCACCGATGATCTTGGCCAGCTGGGCATGCACCACCCGGCTGAGGGTTGATCCGTGGGAGGTGCGTGCCAGGTAGTAGCGGAGGTTTTTCTCCAGGTAGTCTCCCGGCAGCTTGTATCCCATTTCTTCCAGAATCCGGTCCACCTGCTCTTTGTCTAGATTGTAAAAGGTCATCAGCATGTCAGCCTGTTTGGCCACTTTGTAGTCATCAGCTGATTTACCTTCGGCTTTCAACAGGCGGTCCATCCGATGAATATTTCCGTATTTCTTACGGTAATAGGCCCAGTCAAGTTCTTTCAGTTCGAAATAGCCATCGTATTGAGCGATGATGCCGTCTTCGGAGATCACCAGCCGGAGTTTTCTTCGGATATCGTTCCAATATGTTATTTCTTCTTCTTTCAGTCCGATCTTTTGAAACAGCGATGTTTTGGCCTGTGTGCTCATGTTATTCAGCAATCCGGAAACCTGACTGAACATCCACGAAACCATGATGTTTGTGTAGGCATTATCGGTTAGCCCGCCTTCATTGGCTCCGGGGTACATCTCGTGGAATTCGTCCGGCCCCATCACTTTTTTGATAGAATAACGGCCTGTCTTTTCGTCAAATTCAGCCTTACCTGCCCAGAAACGACAGATTTCCAGATACATCTCGGCACCGTATCTTTCCACGAAATCCACATCGTTAGTGACATGGAACTACTGCCACACATCGTCAGCAATCGCCAGTGACCCATGCCGTTGCAGTCAACTGTCATCAGGGCACGCCTCGCAGCTGACAGGGTTCAGATGCAGTACC
>QMPO01000048.1 GCA_003648625.1 Bacteroidota bacterium | reverse complement strand
TTTACTTTGCGGAACTTAGTGCGCACTTTGTGACCCTTTGTGGTTCAGCCATTTATTTTACCACAAAGAAACTCAAAGGAAAACACAAAGTATCACTAAGACTTTTGAAACAGCCTCTTTTTAGCAGTACAAAGGTTGCGACCTTGTAATATCTTTTCATCTTTTATGTCGTTGGCGGCTGCTAATGTCGAACAGGAATACAGGAAAACAAAATATGTTAGACTACCCCCCCGGATAAATAGACGAAAAGCGTTCCGTCATCGATACTATTGAGTTGTCGGAAATTTAATCTGCTTGGTACTTAAAATACGTGAGTTGGTCGATTTTACCGGGAATTTCTTTTAAATACAGCGTTTTATGTCGTAATTTGTGATTGAATTTGCCAACAATGAATATCAAAAACCAACATTTGAACTTTAAAGGCAACCGCATTGTCTTGCACGTTTTGTTCTGGATAGGTTATATTCTTTTCTTCTATCTCCAATACGCGTTTTTTAATGATAGAATGAACAATATATCAACACTCGGAAGCCTCACACTGACAGCCTTTGTTGATATTGCTGCTTCTTATTTTACAGTCTATTTTCTTTTACCGCGTTTTTTATTTAAAAGAAAATATGTGCAGTTTGCCGTTATTCTGTTAATATCGGCAGCGTTTTTTATCTTGCTGCAGCGGGTGCTTCTGTATTATATTTCTTATCCTGTATTTTATCCGGGTTACGGAGAAAAGGCAGGTGGATTCTGGCATATTAACCCGTTTTATTCCTTTATTAATATTTATACGGTCGTCGGGTTGTTTGCCTCTATCAAACTGTTAAAATACTGGTACCGTAACCAACAGGTGAAAGCAGAGCTTGAGAATAAAAATAAAACCAGCGAGTTGGCATTGTTACGCACCCAGCTCAATCCGCATTTTCTGTTCAACACGCTGAACAATATTGATTCGCTTATTTTAACCAAACCACAGAAAGCATCCGATGCTATTATCAAATTATCCGACATCATGCGGTTTATGTTGTATGATACGTCAACGGACAATGTGCCGCTCGAAAAAGAGATCAATTATCTGAAAAGCTATATCTCGCTACAGCAGATACGTCTCAAAGATCCCGGTTTTGTAAAAGTCAACCTGGAAGGAAACTGCCTTGGCAAAACCATTGCTCCTATGCTGTTCATTCCGTTTGTTGAGAATGCCTTCAAACACGGACAGAAAAACGTGGCGGCACCCGGTATCGAAATCCGGTTGGAATGCCTGAAAGATTCGCTTAACTTTGAAGTGATAAACCGTGTGGATGTCTCGGCTGAGATGAACAAGGACAACACTCCGGGAATAGGACTGGCCAATACTAAACGAAGGCTCGAACTGCTCTACCCCGGACGGCACAAATTGAGTATAAAAACAGAAAATGGTTATTATATATCGCGTTTACATATTAAATTTTAACCGATGAAGATCAACTGTATTGCCATAGATGACGAGCCGCTTGCCCTCGACAAAATAAGAGAATACATCAAACGTATCGGGTACCTTAATTTGCTGGATGCTTTTAACAATGCCATTGATGCTATCGATTTTATGAAAAACAACAGGGTGGACCTCATCTTTCTGGATATCCAGATGGAAGAACTGACAGGGATTCAGATGCTCGAATCATTAACTGACAAACCAAAAGTTGTTTTAACCACAGCTTATGATGAATATGCCCTGAAAGGCTATGAACTGGATGTGTGCGACTATTTGCTTAAGCCCATCTCGTTCCAACGGTTCCTGCAGGCCTGTGAAAAAGTATACGACCAGCTATTTCCTTTAAAACAACCCGACATTTCAATACCCGATCCTAATTCGGAAGAAGCGACAAAAGGTTATTTTTTTGTGAAAAACGGAAACATTACGCAAAAAATCAATTTTGATGACATCCTTTTTGTGGAAGGAATGAAAGACTACCTGCGCATATGGACAACCAAGGAAAAAGTGATGACCTTGCTGAGTTTTAAAAAATTGGAAGAGGCACTGCCCCGGGGAGATTTTATGCGTATTCATAAATCATACATCGTAGCCCTTGATAAAATTGACAGCATCGACCGCAGCCATGTGAAGATCGGCAATGAAAGTCTTCCCGTAGGCAACAGCTACCGGAGGGAGTTTCTTGAAAGAATAGGCAAAGACAAGATCAACTAATCGCTAAAACTTTAATTGACGTTTACGGTATATTTTTTGCAACATTTGCGAAAACAAAAAATATGAAGATTCACCGTTTTGCCCTTTTTTATATACTCATTGCGACATCCGTTCTGTTTTCCTGTAATAAAGAAAACAATATCCCTGAAAAAGCTGTAGCTGCCAAGCTTTACGACTATACCGGTCTGGATGGATGCACATGGATTGTGGATCTGGAAGACAATAACGGCATCTGCGAAATTGCCGGCTTTCCGAATAACGGTTTTAACATGGAAGACGGTAAAAAGGTATGGGTAACCTATGATTTCGCTGAAAACCAGATAAGCATTTGCATGGTTGGGCCTCGGGTGGATATTACCGGGATATGGGAAAAATGATCATTTTCTCTACCTTTGCCCCATGCAACTCTTCCACCGGCATTTCGGCAAAGAAGGTAACCCGCCCCTGGTCATCCTGCATGGGCTTTTCGGCATCTCAGATAACTGGGTGATGTTTGGAAAACAGATGGCGGCAGAGGGCTTCGAAGTGTTCATCCCCGACCAGCGCAACCACGGCCGGTCTGAGTGGTCGGACGAATTTAATTATCTGGCCTTCACCAACGACCTCTACGATTTTCTGGATGCGGAAGAGATTGAAAACCCTGTATTGCTAGGCCACTCGATGGGTGGCAAGGTGGCCATGCGCTTTGCCGTCAGCTACCCCGATCTGGTGCAAAAACTCATTGTGGTGGACATTGCCCCAAAACCTTACGAGATAAAGACGCAACATCTCCACATGATCAAGGCTATGCTTGCCATGGATCTTACCAATATAAAAAGTCGCACGGAAGCAGAAGAGCAACTGGCTAAAATCATCACCGACCGGCGGATTCGCCAGTTTATCCTGAAAAACCTCTACCGAAAAGAAAAAAACGGTTTCGGCTGGCGGCTTTATCTGGAGGCTATTGCTGACAATCTCGATAAAATGTTCGATGCCATTCCGGAAGAAAGCAGATATTCAAAACTCGCTTTGTTTGTTAAAGGCGGACTGTCTGATTACATCCTGCCGGAAGATAAAGGTCTGATCCTTCGTCATTTTCCGCAGGCAAAGATTGTCACCATTCCGAACGCTTCACACTGGGTGCATGCTGATGTGCCTGATGATTTTTTTAGCCTGATAAAAGATTTCGTAACTGAAGAAACTCCTTAACTGAATAAATCCTAAAAGAATTACGACAAGAATGTGAAGGATCTACTTGTTACGCTATTTCTTCGTACGTTCGTTTATATACCCTTTTGGAAACCCCGATACTGAATTCGTATAAGATGATGAGCGGAACTACAACAAGTACCTGGCTGAACATATCGGGAGGTGTGATGATGGCTGAAAGAATGAGTAAAATGACGAACATATATTTCCGGTTTTTTTTCAGAAAGTCAGGAGTGAGCACCCCAATTTTTGTGAGAAAATAAACCAGTATGGGCAATTCAAACACAATGCCCACAGCAAATGTTACAGATACAATGGTGCTGATGTATGAACCCAATGATATCTGATTTGCCACATTCTCACTTACCTGATACGTCCCTAAGAAGTTGATCGTGAGAGGTACTATTAAAAAAAAGCTGAACAAAATACCTGTTAAAAACAAGATCGTACTGATAAATACGCCCCCTTTCGAGGATGATTTTTCATTTTCGTGCATGGCCGGGAGTACAAAACGCCAGATTTCCCACAATATGTATGGGAATGCTAAAATAAACCCGGCCACAATGGAGATGTACATATGGGTAAGAAACTGCCCCGACATTTTAATGTTGATGATCATTAACTTCATATCGCTTATACAAAGCGCATCTAATGACAGATGCCTGCCTACCCAGCACAAAGCCCTGTTGGTAATAAAATCTGAGCTGCTGGGTGCCAGAATGATGTAGTCGAAAATGATCTGACGATTAAGAAAAGCAATGACAGCCAAAATTACGATAGCAATTAATGACCTGACAATATGCATTCGTAATTCATCCAGGTGATCCCAGAATGTCATTACCTTTTCTTCCGGTTTTTCTTTTTTTGTATTAACTTCTTCCATTGCGTAATAAAAACCAAAAGTATAAAAAAAAGCCCCTTCCCAGTGAAGAGGCCTATTTAAATAAACCCTGTTAAGGGTTACGATCAGGTAAAAATTATTTGCGTGCCGGGGCCATCGCACATAGCATACAGGTCGCCAACGGTAATGATGCCTTTTACTTCATCATACAAATCTTCCTGCTTCAGGCCAAACATATCAGCCGCCAGTTTACAGCCATAAATTTCGCCGCCCCCTGCTACAATCAGTTCCAGAAACTCCTCCACACCCGGCATATCCAGTTTTTCCATTTGATTTTTCATCATAGCAGATACACCCGCCTCAACAAATGGCAAAGCGCCCAGAAGCGTTGGGAACGGCAAGCCGCCAGGCATCCGCATAGCAGGATTACCTACTGTTGCCGTGTGCAATTTATTCATTTGCTTTTTGGTTATCGCGTCCAAACCAAAAAATGTAAAAAACAACTTTGTTTCAATGCCTTCCATAACGGCTCCATTGCCCATGACCAAAGTAGCATAAACATCCTCAATTGATCCTTTGGCACAGATCAGCAGGACTTTACTTAATTTAACTTTTTCATCTTTTTCCATGACTATTTTATTTGAAGGTTAAATACAAGATTCAGGTTTGGATACTCCCGCAATTTTGGTTGCTTTTTTCAGAGGCGCACCCGGAAATAACTGGTAAAACGTTTTGGCGTCAACCACACCTGATTTATTAATACCCCTGATGGTAAGAGTTTCTCCATTTGCTACTTTGTTTCGGATATAATCCAGAACCTCAAAGTGTTTGTCGGTAAGTTCAACACCTTCGTCTTTTGCAATTTCTGTTGCCACTTCTTTTGACCATTGGGAGGAGTCAAGCATGTAGCCTTCGTCGTTCACTTCGATGTTAATACCTGCATACGTTTTTGTTGCCATATTTTTAATTTTTAATGATACAATTGATATTGATTAATTTTCTTGTGCTTTTTCCATTTCCTTGGTGATGTTTTGCAGGAATGTGATCATAAATCCGATTCCTTTCTTCATCTCCTTGGAGTTCATCGCCCGGGCAGCTTTCCAGATGGAATACTCCTCCACTTCTTTGAACTCAATACTCTTATAAACGATCAGTCCGCTGTTGATAGCTTTCAGCATCTCGGGCTGAGTAAGGTTTTTCACGGTTTCCAGGATAGTTACCACATTATCGGCCAGCAGTTTTACATCTTCTGCTGTAAAATGACTGACAATATTATCAACGATTTTCACACCTTCTTTTACGAACTCGAAATACCCTTTCTGTTCCAGTTCGTTCATCATATGAATACCATCGAGGCCCATCTGATGCAGGATGGGTGATACGTCCTTTAACAGATCGCTCAGACTCTCCAGCATTTCAAACATCTCATTCAATGTGTCAACATTACGTACCAGTTTCAACATTAATTGTTTAACCGCCTCTCCGTCTATTTCAATCCCGGCATTATCCAGCTCCGTTACCGTTGATTTAAAAATATCATTCCCCACAATTGTAAGATCCGATGTCAGGTCCTCTATTGAATGTCTTGTTTCTTTCTGAGCAAGCACCTCTTCGAGCACAATGTCAAGCTTTCTGTTAATCTCGTTTATTTGCTCCTGAATATTATCTTTTGCCATTTATCAAATTTTTAACTTATTCAATAGGTGTAGCTTATAACTTTTTGCCTGCCATTTGCATTTCCGAATCAATAGGCATTTCTTTTCCTTTCAACAAAATATGCCAGTAAATCCATCTAAACAGCACCTTTCCATAATGGTTCATTCTTGAAACTTTCAACAATCCGAACGGTCCCAGACCGGGAAACGGGAATGAACCGGGAAGAGGTTCTGTATCGTAGTTAAAATCAATGAGGGTACCTTTGCCGTATCCGGTTTCAATATAACAGTTGGCATGCCCATCAAAACTAGCTGTAAACGGACGCCCCTCTATGGCACACAATAAATTCTCCTCAAGTATCTCTGCAGCAAAGTGCGCTACCGACCCGGCTTTTGAAGTTGGAATATTGGCAGCATCGCCAATAACAAAAATGTTCTCATACTTTTCCGACCTTAATGTATGCTTATCGGTTGGTACGTAATTCATATCATCGCCCATACCACTTCGTTCAATCAGTTCGTCTCCCAAATTAGGCGGGATGGTAATCAGGCAATCAAATTTCACCTCGGCTCCGCCATAATCGATGATTTTCTTTTCATCGTTATTTACTTCCATTATGGCGAAATCAGGAATAAGATTTATATTTTTTTGTTCCAGCAAGTCACCCAGCATTTTGGTGGCTCTTGGCTTTGTGAATGCACCCGACATTGGTGTTACATAGGTGATATTTACTTTATCACGCATGCCTCTTTCCGTAAAAAATGCATCAGCAAAAAACGCAAACTCGAGTGGGGCAACCGGACATTTATAAGGTAACTCTGAAATATTAATGACTAATTCACCGCCTTTCCATGTTTTAAAATGATTGGCTAATGCAACGGCCCCTTCAACGGTATAAAAATCAAAAATATCCGTATACCAGAGTTTATCTTTTAATCCATTCACTTCTTCAGGTGCTGTTTTGCACCCGGTTGCAATAAGCAGATAATTGTATTTTAGTACTACGCCATCTTCAAGCAATACATTATTTTCTCCGGGTTGGATCTTATCAATTTTGGAATAAATAACGTGAACCCCCGTTGGAAAAAAGTCACTTTTGGGTTTGATCACATCATTTTTCGAGTACATGCCAAACGGTATAAATAAAAACCCCGGTTGATAATAATGTGTTTTGAACTGGTCAACTATAGTGATATCCCACTCGTCACGGGCAAGAAGTTTTCGCATTTTATTGGCCATCATCGTTCCGGCTGTACCTGCCCCAAGAATTAATAATTTTTTCATTAATATTAAGATTTTCTGATATAAATATTGTGTTAATTATCAGTTAGTTTGCTGAACGCAAAATTATATCTATAAACCTACATACGAAAAATTATCCCTATGACATATATCATATTTGTTATCTTTACAGCTAGTTTATAATGAGAATAAGTTACGACATAAAAAGTTGTGTTAGCTGCGTTTACAGGCAAATGCTCTTTGGCGACCTGAGTGATCGTGAGTATGAGTTGATCAACGAAGCACGTACGGAAAAGATTTTCCGAAAAGGGGAAGTGATTGTCAAAGAGAATGAACCGATTGATTCATTTCTGTATTTACGTCAGGGACTGGTGAAGTTTTATAAAACCGATGAGCACGGAAAAGACCATTTACTCAGCATTACCAAACCCGGCGATTTTGTTAACCTGCTGAATATTTTTTCCGATACAAATTATCATTATTCGGTATGTGCCCTTGAAGAAACGATGGTTTGTGAAGTGAAACTGGACGCTTTGAAAGAAGTGATCGCATCTAACAGTAAGTTTGCTTTGCGGATACTAAACCGTATCGGGCATATTTCGGATGAAGTGATTTTGAACCGGTTTGAGATTTCCAGAAAACAGATCAAAGGCCGTGTTGCTTATATTCTCATATATCTGGCTGATCAGATTTACAAGAATCCTGAATTCAGGATCCCCATCACACGGCGGGAATTAGGTGAGCTTATCTCGATGACCACTGAAAACACAATACGTACGTTGTCGGAATTTAAAAACGACGGAATTATCAGCATGGAGGGTAAGGTAATCACTATTTTAGATTACGACCGTCTGCATAACATACTGAAGACCGGATAACAGTAGTAAAAAGCAGCTAAGCTTAATTTTGGAACTCCTTTACTTTATAAAACTTCAGAAGATTTTCCTAACATCCTCCGGCTACAGCGCCTCCCTTTTTCTTGCGGCGGACAATCGTCGTCTTTTTAGCCGGTTGGTTGTTATCTTCACCACTTGTAACTGATACTTTAGCCACTTCAGCATAATTAAAATCAGCCTTACAGGGTGAATAATTTTGAGTTTCGTGATTTTTATATGCCAGATAGTACTGATACCCTCCGAGCAATACATGGACATTGCTAAATCCAATCTGCCGGAATACCATCCAGGGACCATTTGCCTGCATCTGGTTTTTACCATATATGACAACTGTAAACCCTTTTTCTTGTAAATCCTTTAACCACTCAATGTTGTCTTTTTCCAATAATTCAACAGCGGAAATATTTCTTGCACCGGGAATATGTCCCCTGGCAAATTCATAGTGATTTCGAATATCAATAATCTCAACTTTTTCTGTTGAACCGGTGAGCATTAATTCCAGTTTTTCCGGCGTAATGCCTCCGTCATCCGACACCGTTAACAGGACTGTTTGTTCCGGAGTAAGGGCATATTTTAACCTGGGGTTTGTAAGCGTAAGTAATCCTGCAATAATCACAACCACAAAAATGACCATTGTAATTACTGTTTTTTTGGGGTTTAATTCGTGTACGTGCATATTATAAAATTTCTTGTTTCAGGTTATAGCAATTATATTTAGCAGCCACCGGCCACAGCTGTTCCTTTTTTTCTTTTCACAACTTTAATTCCCGTTTTACCGGCATCGGGAGCTTCTACTTTTGTCCCTGTAAAGAAGGCACAGGCCCCTTTTCTGAACTGATACAAATCAAATTCTTCCTGCGATGCAGACTCTTCAGGTTCAACAGGTTGTATTATTTTTCTTATCCAGCAGTTCAAGCCACCCTGCATAACATAGATACTGTTGTATCCCATTCGTTTTGAAATAACCCATGCCTGGTCGGCTTTGATATCACTATTACCATAAAATACAACATTCATATCCTCAATTCCAAGGTAATCCTGATAATCAGGTTTCATTAAACTGTCAAGTGGAATATTGATGGCGTTGGTCAATGAAAAGGCTTCAAAATCTTTTGCAGGTCGGATGTCGATTAATTCCAGTGTCGGGTCACCTTCAATAATCATTTGGGCTACCTGATCAACAGTAACGAACCGCGAAGTCTGGGTAATATCCCACATCAGTTTTTCAGGTTTAATCTGCTGATAATTCTGTCTTTCAGGCACAAGCAACAATCCAGCTGCAAGCAGTATCATCAATATGGCGAGAAATAAGTAATTCTTATTCATAATTATTCGAATTTATATTCTGTCATGTTTTTTCTAACTCTTTTTTCGATAAGCCAGGTAACATAAAAAGCTACGATTGCTACCACTACAAATAGAAAAGCAATCCATTCATTTGAGATGCCAAACATTTCACCAATAGTGATATTTCCAAGATCGTTGGCTGTATAAAAATCCTCATAAAAAGGAAATCCTTCGGCAAAAAGAAATACCCCTATTAAAAAGCCCGTTGCGAATACTATTCCATCAATTTTTCCGATAGCAACCGCCGTATAACTTGTACCCGGACAAAACCCCCCGATCACAAAACCAAGCCCCATTAAGAAGCCTCCGAAGAGCATTGAGTTCAGGTATGTCGGCAATACAAAAACAAGGTCAAGGTCAATCCAGCCAAAATAGCTGAAGTAAAGCAAACCAACCATGGCCACAATCATAGCCGTAAAAAATACGCGTAATACAACAAAGTTATATCCGTAAAAAACACCTGCAATATTCCGCGAGGATGAAAATCCGGAAGCTTCAAGTATAAATCCGAATGCCCCTCCTATTAACAGTGCGATAACAAAATCCCATTGTCCTGTTATTATTTCCTGTGGAATTAATGGTCCCATATCTGTTTCTTTAATTTTGTTCTATTCTATATTTTAAAATACATGAATAATTAAATCCATAATTTTCTGAAAAACCAGGCAAACACATAGCCAATACCGAACATCAACGCCATAACAATGAGGCCTCCAAAAGATAAAGATGCAGTTCCGCTCAGTGCTGCTCCACTGGAACACCCCCGCCCGAACTGGCTACCTATACCAAAAAGAATACCACCGGCACCAGCTGCAATTAACCTGGTTCTGGCACTGATTTTTGGTGAATGTTCCACTCTGAGTTTCTTCAGCCTTCCGAAGATTGCCCCCGAAAGCATTCCCCCAAAGAAGGTGCCAATAGCCCCAAAAATGAGCCAGTTATACAGTGGGGAACTTCCATCTGCGGGAATAAATTTACTGTAGTAGGCATTGCCTTCAGCATGTGCAGGAGCTACCTTATCAACTACTGTAACAACTAAAAGTTTCACCGCTCCACTGGCGCTAAGTCCTCTGCCGGCAATAAAAAATGCAGCGAGCAATAAGAGCCCCAAGAGTATCCCGCCAAAATAAGGGTTGATGTATTTTGGTTGTTGTTTCTTAACTATTTTCGTATCCATTATTACGATTTTTTGTTATTTCTTAAATCAATATAAAAAGCGGGTAATTTGTCCAGCTTCTACCATTACAAAACGAAAGACAAGTCCTCCGATCAAGATCAGTAATGCCGGTATCCAGACCGGTATATGAAAGCCTTTGAGTTCCAAAACTTCAAGTGTTGCCGGAAATACCAGTCCGAGTATGATAACAAATACCCAGAAAACAACGGTAAATTCGCCACCGAGGAATAAATGGGCAGCCTCGATTTGCACCTCTGATGCTGCAAGAAAACCCATGAGCATATGGATAATCAGGAAAAGCTCGATGCCGATCATAATTAAATCAAGACGACTGAGCACTTTTCTTTCGTATTTACTTTTCGACATCCACATAGAAGCAGCCAGTCCTGTAGAAAGACCAGAGGTTAAAAATAAAATTCCCAGTACAGATGTATTCCACAAGGGGCGGGCATTAAAAGCTGACAATAAAATACCGGTGTATACACCCAATACCACTGCCAGCAGCATCATTGCCCAGGCCATCGATTTTCGGTATTTAATGGCAAGTGCTTCAGCTTTGTTAAGTATGTTAAACTTCCAGTCCCATTTTGGAAACAGTTCTTTCATATAGCTCGCTACCCAAATAAAGGATAAAGGTGTTACCAACATAAGTGTCCATGCTCCCCACGACATGGGTGACTCTAAACGGATGGTTGTGTACAACCGCCAAAAATACAATTGGTGTTTCAGGTCAAGAAAAAGGGCAAACAAACCCACAACCAAAGCTCCGGGAACCAGGAAAGGTGCCCATTTGACCGTGGTTTCCATATCTTTTTCTTTCCGCATAATGGTAAAATACCCTGCAAAGAACATAATGCCGGCAGCCAATCCTCCCAGATAAAGATATATCGGAATTTGCCAGTGCCAGATATTCAGATAAGGATCAACGTTGGGTATATTTCTTCCGCTTATAAATAATTCTTCTTTCATCATGTAATATTTAAGTCAGAAAATACAATTGTGGTTTTGTACCTGCCTCCGGGGCGAGAACTTTCCACTTCCGGTTTTTCAAAGCTTTGGATACATCGCTGTTTGGATCTTCCAGATCACCAAAATACAGACAGTTTGTTGGACATACTGCAACGCATGCCGGGCTCTGCCCTTTGGCAAGACGATGGTCGCAGAACGTACATTTATCCACATAACCGTCAGGGTGTGAATACCGTGCATCGTAGGGGCAGGACTGAATACAGGCACCGCATCCGATACACATATTGTGCGTAACTTTTACAATTCCTCCTTCTACAATATGACTTGCTCCAGTGGGGCAACACCTTACACAAGGCGAGTTATCACAGTGGTTACAGCGTTCCGACCGGAGTTCGATTTCAACATTTGGATAACTTCCCACGACATTTTCAACGATCCAGTCACGGCAATAACCATGAGGAACATTATTTTCTGTTTGACAAGCGACTACACAGTCGCCGCATCCGACACATTTTTTCGTGTCAATAGCCATTGCGTATCTCATGATTCTACCTCCTCATCTACTGGTTTTTCTTTAAGAAACGTAACAAAATTTCCCCGCATACCGGTTCCCCCCATTACCGGGTCGATCATTACTTTTGTTATTAATTCCGAATCGTTGGCGCCACGGCCATGTGCCCTGCTCAGTTTTTTATCGGAATGGCCAAATCCGTGGACCATGTAAACCGAATCCCAGCGTATTCGTTCTGTAACCCTCACTTTTATCGGGTAAGATGACACAATGCCATCCTGATTCTTTAACCAGACCTTCTGATCTTTTTTCAAATCCCACAAATCGGCTACCTTGGGATTGATCCAAACAGAATTTTCATTTTTCAGGTCCCACAGGTTATGATTGTTTGCTGTTCGGCTAAATGTATGCATAGGTGCCCTACCATAGATCAGCCTGTAGAAACCTTCGGGAGGCTCAGGATGATGTGTATAAACGGGAAATGGATCGAATCCTTCTGC
>QMPO01000047.1 GCA_003648625.1 Bacteroidota bacterium | reverse complement strand
CTTTTTTCTTTTCAAATCACCCAAATACAATCAAATGGTAAAGAAAAAACGGAAACTTATTTCTAATCTAAAATCTTCGAAAAAAAAAGGGCTGTCTCAATTTGTTTTGAGACAGCCTCTTTTATTATACTAAATAATTTATAATTAGTTAGCCGGACTTGGATTTACGTCCCAGAATAAGGGAGTCGATACTTTGTCACCACCAATCTTAGCAGAGGCAGCTTCATAATTAACTTTGTTCTGCAGTACCTCGTTATAAGGATATACAAAGCGTAAAGGAATATCGTTGTATGTCATGCCTTCCGGAACATTAAGAATAGGATAGTCGAGTCTTTTCCACTCGGCCCATGCTTCAACACCCCTGTTGTAAAGGGCAATCCATTTCTGGACACCAATTCTTTCTTTCCAGTTGGCAGCGTCATAAGCTACACCCGGAAGAGCAAGATATGCATCCACTTCATCCTGTGTACCACCCCAGTATAAAATACTGGCAGTAATAGCGTTGTTGTAATGCTCTTCGGCACCTCCGCTTACACCAGGAAACGACCTTTGTGCAGCTTCAGCCAGCCAGAACTCGACTTCAATATAGTCGATGATCATAGCCGGGAATGTAGGCTCAAAGAAAACATCCTGGAAATGTGAGAACAACTGATAGGATTGTGCTCCATCCAGACCGGCAACAGCACCTATATACACATTTGTGTCCGGTGCAAGAGTGAAATAATTGTCGATACGTGGATCCTGACCACCCAAATCATAGTTTGCGCCATCATAGTTACCCATGATGTCAATAATAGTATTTGTCGGAAGATAATCTTTACGGTTATCTACAACATATGCATTATAGATGGCATTAACATGAGGAACAACGCCCACATAATTCAGAAATCCCGCTTCATCTTCACTGGTGTAAACACCTGCATCCAAAGCAGCCTGAACAGCTGATTTGGCTTTGTCCGGAGAAACATCGGCTAAACGCATACCTACGCGTAATAATAAAGAAGCTCCGTACTTTTTCCATAAACCATTATCGCCAAAATACATAACATCGGCAGAGCCCCAGCTTGAACCGGCACCCAGTGCGTTAATAGCAGCTTTCAGGTTGGCAATTTCCGCATCGTAAATAGAGGCAGCATCGTCATAAACAGGCTGTGTGTTCTCTTTCTTTTGAAGAGCTTCGGTATAAGGAAGGTCTCCAAAACCATCAACAACAGTAAGCCATGCCTGAGCCATAAGGATATCCAAAATAGCTGCTTTATTTCTCTGGCCATCCGGATCGCCCAAATCATCTTCCATCACGATCTCTTTGGCTTGTTTCAGGTCCATTAAAACGTCCTTGTAAAAGCGGGTAACGTAGTTGTCTGGAATCTGACGGTCCTGCATCAAATAGCGGGATTCGTCGAAGTAGGTTGTTTCATTCCAGTACTGAACATACAGCCTGAGAACGTTCCTGTTCACGTTGACATCGTCAATCATATTGAACAGGGCAACTTCAGCGTTAGTGAAAAGAGTCTCAACAGGAACAGATGTGGCTCTTTTCGGGTTAACGTTATCTGGTAATTTACATTGTGTAATCCCTACAATAAGGGCCAATATTACCGTTAAATATTTAATAATTTTCATATTCGTTTCTTTTTAAAGGTTTAAAATTAAAATCCTAAAGTCAGGTTAAATCCAAATGATCTGAGCGCCGGATAGGAACCCGTTTCAATACCTTGCTGGTTACCTGAACCAAGACTGGCTTCCGGATCGAAGTTGTCCACATTCTTATGGATAATCCACAAGTTACGGCCAACCAGGGAAAACCTGACTTGTCTGAGAATAGTATTTTCAAGAGTTTTACTTGATAACGCATATGATAACGACAACTCACGCAGTTTTACGTAAGAAGCATCAAATACATAACGTGCTGTCGGGCTGTTATTGTAGTAAAAAGCACGGCCCCAGCGTCCGGCATTAACAAGAATGTCGTTGGCATTTCCGTCTTCTTTAACACCCGGAAGGATGTAACCTCCTGATGTAGGATCGGCATCACTAAGTGGTAAACCACCGTTATAGTGTGGTCCGAGATCGCCTTCTGTTTTCGAAACAAGATTACTCCGTTGCGGGTTGCCCAGCGGGTTAGTTCCGACAGTATTGGCATATAGCCCTGTTGCTTCACCGTACTTGGTGTTAATAGAGTAAATATCTCCACCTTTCTGAATGTCAATCAGCATATACAACGATACGCCTTTGAACGATAAAGTGGTTGGAATACCCATCTTCCAATCGGGCTGTATGTTACCAATCACCGTATCATTTTCGGTTTTCTGGTAATAACCGTTTTCGTCAACTGTTTTCTCACCGTTTGTGTAAATGAAATCGGTACCTCTGATGGTTCCGTAAGGCTGACCTACAGTAGCATTAACGGAAACGTCCCATGCTGAGTAAATCAACAGGTTGTCAACACCCTGGTAAAGTTCAATTACTTTGTTTTTGTTTTTCCACCAGTTCACATTCAAATCCCAACGCCAGTTCTTTGTCTGAACAGGAGTGGTATATAAGCTGATTTCATGTCCTGTGTTTTCAATCTGGCCGCCGTTTACCCATATTCTGCTAACACCTGTGAAAGGAGATACAAGTACAGGTAAGATCTGGTCATATGAATTTGACTTGTAGAAAGCGTAATCCAAACCTACACGGTTATTAAAGAAACGTGTTTCAATACCAATTTCCCATCCTTTTGTACGCTCAGGTACCAGGTCGGGGTTCTGCATGGTGCTGTTTACCGAGAATAAGGCCAGGTCGCCCCAACTTGTATTCTGTGAGTATGTTGACATGGTGGCGTATGCTGGTGCATCATTACCTACTTCAGCGTAGTTACCTCTTAACTTCAATAATGACAACCAGCTTACATCATTCACCCCGTTCATTTCCGATAGCACAAGGCTAAGAGATGCTGACGGATAGAAGAACGAAATATTCTCATTCGGGTCTTCTTTTATCGGTGATTTCAGTGTTGACGACCAGTCATTTCTTCCTGTCAGGTCAATATATAAGAAGTTCATTAAACCAAACGAAACCTGTCCGAAAAGGCTGTTAACAGCTGTGTGGACATCTGTTTCAGTTACTCTTGCCGGAGAAACCGAGTTGCTCACTGAATAGAGATCAGGTACAACTAGTCCGCCAACTGTCTGACCCAGAATTGTTTGCCATGTATTTTGACGGAAGTTGCTTCCTAACATGGCGCTCAACGACATCTTATCCCATGACTTATTGTACCGCAGCATAAGTTCGGTATTGTATTCCTGGAAATTCTGGTTGAAGTTCGAGTAGTAGGAAGGATCCACACTACCTACAGCAATACGTTCATTCTGGTAAGTTGAGTAAATATCGCCTGAAAAACGTGCTGTGAACGACAGATCATCGGTAAAGTCATATTTACCAAGTACGTAACCGAAAAACCGGTCGCGTCCGTCATCTTCAAAGTTTTTGTTTCTTACCCAGTACGGGTTGTCGAAATAAATCGGATGCAAATCATCATAATAGGAAGAGTTCCATGATAACTGCTGGCCGTTGGGCCTCAGCCATCCTTCTTCCAGGCGTTTCAGGTCAACGTTTCTTTCGAACCACTGGCCTAATGACTGCATCGGGTTCAAACCGTCATATCCTGTACCGTACCTTCCGTAAGCCCACATATTAACATAACTTACATTGGTCTCAATAGTTAATTTGTCTGTGAAGTTATAGGATCCCTGGAAAGTAAGGTTGTGTTTGTCAAACCTTGAATTGGCAACGATACCGTTCTGACTCAGGTTGGCATACGAGAAGCGGAATGATCCGTTATCGTTAGCGCCGTCAAAAGCAATGTTGTTTGTCCACTTCATACCTGTACGGAACCAGTAGTCCAGTCCGTTTTCACCTGCAACCCATGGTCTTGTTTCCATATAATTATCTTGCAGTGGGTCTAAAGCATCCCATTGAACGATCTGAAGATTTGGATCGAAGGGGTGACCCCATGATGCGTCTTCCGATGTAGGTGTAATCAATTCACCATTTGGCCCAACAAAAAAGTAATTAGGTAGCACACCTTCGCCACCTTCATTGTCATAAAAAGGACCGTAACCACCACCGTATTCATCTTGCCATTGCGGGGCAGTCGAAAGGTCAGCCATTGTCCAGTGAACACCACCGCTCCAGGTAATACCCAGATGTTTTTTACCGGCTGTGGCTGTTTTGCCTTTTTTTGTTGTAATAAGAATTACACCGTTGGCAGCACGAGAACCGTACAGGGCTGTAGCAGCAGCACCTTTCAGCACGGAAATGCTTTCAATGTCATCCGGGTTGATGTCCATGGCATTGTTACCATAGTCATAACCACCCCATCCATCATTTTGGTTGGTAGATGTTGAGTTAGCTACCGGCCTGTCCTCGTTTGTGTTGCGGTTGTTGTAAGGAACACCGTCAACAACAAATAATGCCTGGTTGTTTTGGGTTAATGAGGTTACTCCCCTAACAAGAACGTTGGCAGAACCACCCATGGTGTTTGCCTGAAGAATGTCGACACCAGCCGACTTACCTGAAAGGCCATTAACAAAGTTAGCGTCTTTCATTTCGCTAAAAGACTCACCGTCAAGTTCCTGCACGGCGTATCCCAGCGATTTCTTTTCACGGGAAATACCAAGTGCTGTCACGACCACTTCCTCCATGAGAATGGCATCCGCGCTTAGCGTAATGTCAAATCTTGAAGTTTGGCCGATCTCCATTTCCTGAGTTTCCATACCTACGTATTGGAACACAAGTGTTGTGTGTGTAGGCTCAACGTCAAGAGCAAATTCTCCGTTGAGGTCCGTCACGGTTCCGACAGTGGTGCCTTTTACAAAGACACTAACACCGGGAATCCCTTGTCCATCCTCAGCACTGGTAACCTTACCACTAATAGTTCTGGTTTGAGCATAAGCACCAATGGTACCAATGAAAAACAAGAACATCAGTAAAATTGTAATTTTTCTCATAATGATAATTTTTGGTTATTGATAGAATTAATTACTAAACTTAATTTCCATGTTTGAAAAAAAGCACTGCAATTTATTAAAATTATACAAACTTAATAAAAAATTAACATAAAAATTCAACTTTAAATCTACGTGTTTTCTATACCTGTATTGTTTTTGCCAATTTCTTTCTGCAATTTTACTTAATAAAATTAATTTATTGAAATTATTTTAACGATTTCCATGATATTACCATAAATACGAGTACGAATACTCCGAAAAGGATTTCTAAAAAGAAGGAAAAGTCGCTGTAAAATAATTTACTGATTATAAACATGATAAAGCAAGCAATAAAAATGTACACCCCTGCTTTTTTTAATTTAAGCAGTTGAACGGAACTGATAATGAATCCCAGGTGGATCGCCAATTGCATTACAGTGAAAGTTGTAAATACAATATTCTCCTCGTCATTATACCGAAAATAATTCGGAAAGTTACTTCCGTCAATCTTGAAAAATAATACTGATGAAAAGAAAAATATTCCCAGAATCCCGCCAAATAGAAGAATAATTGCGGCAGTACGCAATAAAAAAGGAACGATTGTATCCTGTATTTCTTTTTGCAGATGACTTTCCAAAATGATTTTTGTTACGACATGAACTGCCTATTTTTATAGTATAAAAGTACAAAAACTGCACTAATCATCATTTCTAAAAACGGAAACGGTAAAGAAGGGATGAATAACTTCGGAATAATAAGTAGTATAATTTGTGCTATTGCGTATAGATGAAAACCTCTTTTTTTCAGCTGGAACATTTGAAAAGCACCCGAAAGAGAAATGAATTGAGCCATACCCATCCACAAAAAGAACCAGGAACTGATATTTGCCAGAAAAGACAGATCGATCTCTGATCCCATAAACTGATAAGAACCTTGCTGCTCGAACACTTCCCTTACCTGGTCAAAGATTAAAAATAAAAAACCATTAACGAGCATGGATGTCCCGCTGCCAATAAATGTCAGGATACATAATATGGTTAATAGTTCCGGCCGCTCTTTATGTTCCATTCGCGCTGATTTATCTGTGAATTATTATTCAAGAGGTCCCACCGTCTGTTCCACATCCCGGAGTATTTCACAGGATTCCACAAGTTTTTTCATAGCATTGTGGTCTTTGTGCAGCGGTCTGTCGATATCCAGAAAATCAACGTAACGACGGATAACTTCATGTGCTTTGTTTACGCCTTTGCCGAAGTTATACTCTCTGAAATCAAGGGCCTGGGCGGCAGCCATAAATTCAATTCCCAGTATTCCGTATGCATTGTCTAATATCTGGAAGTTTTTGATAGCTGTATTCATACCCATCGAAACAAAGTCCTCCTGATCGGCTGCAGCCGGAATAGACTGAATGGAAGCCGGGGCCGAGAGTATCCGTTGCTCAACAATCTGCATGTCAGCAGTGTACTGGCTGAGCATCAGGCCGGAGAACATACCGGCACCTTTGGTAAGGAAAGCAGGTAATCCACCGCTTAAAGCAGGATTATTCAGGCGGTTCATCCTCCGCTCCGATAATACGCTTACCATCGTGATGGCAATTCCGGCCATATCCATTGGCAGGGCAACAGGTGTTCCCTGGAAGTTAGCACCTGAAAGTGCCAGATTGTCTTCAGGAAAAAAGATAGGATTATCACCCACACCGTTCAATTCAATCTCTACCTGAGAGCGGGCATAGGCAAGGGCATCATGAGCAGCACCTATAACCTGAGGAGTTGAGCGCATTGAATAGGCATCCTGTACTTTATGTTTTACCTTTTCCATTTTCAAATCGCCACCAGCAACAAGTTTTCCAATGGCACGGGCACTTCTTACAGCTCCTTTGAAACCGCGTACTTCGTGCAGACGACTTGTATAGGGACCCATATTGGCTTTTAAAGCTTCAAGCGACATAGCTGCCGCTATTTCGGCCTGCTTCAGCCAGTTGTTGGCGTCATATAAAAACAAAGCACTCATCGCTGTGAGCACATTCGATCCGTTAATCGTACCTAGTCCGTCGCGGGCCATTAAACCCGGAATTTTAATACCGGCTCTGGCAAAAGCTTCTTTACCATCTAATAACTCTCCTTTATAAAAAGCATCCCCTTCACCCAATAACAATAAAGCAATCTGTGACATGGGTGCCAGGTCGCCCGAAGCGCCAACAGAACCTTTTTTACATACATAGGGAGTTACCCCTTTATTCAGCATTTCTACAAGTGTGAGGGTAATCTCCGGCCTGATGCCCGAGTTGCCATGTGCATGCACATTGATTCGCCCCAGCATAGCTGCCCGCACATGATCTTCAGGCATGGCATCGCCAATGCCGGCAGCATGGTTGTAAATCAGGTATTTTTGAAATTCCTTTACCTGATCATCGTTTAAAACGACTTCCGAAAATTCCCCTATGCCGGTGTTTACGCCGTACATGATTTCGTTGGCTTCAATCTTTTTTTCCAGCATAGCCCGGCACGTTTTAATTCTGGCCAGGGCATCAGGGTGTAACTCTACTTTTTCACCGTTACGGGCAACGCGTACCACATCTTCTATGGTCAGGCCGCTACCTTTTATTATATAGGTCATAGAACGATTTTGTTGAAAATTAAAAAATCTAAAAAATTGAAAAAACAAAAGTAAGGAAAACCCCTCATAAACGGTTTTTCGTCAGGAGGTTATTTTTCTCGGAAAGAATATTATTTTTGCAGCCATTTTTCGGACTAATGACAAAGAATATGGAAATGGAAAAAGAATTGCTGGCTACGGTAAATGATTATCAGGATCTTATTGAAAAAGAAGATGCTGTATTAATCTATTTTTACAACGACAATTGTGCCCCCTGCCTGAGTCTGCGTCCGAAAGTGATTGATCTGATCGACGGCCAGTTTCCGAAGATCAAAATGGTGCTGAGCGACTCGCTGGCACAACCGGAAGTTACGGCTCATTTCGGGGCATTCTCTAATCCTACGCTGATTCTGTTTTTTGGCGGGAGGGAATACCGCCGGGAGAGCAAGTATATTTCCATCCCTCAATTGGCACAGACCATTGAGCGGCCTTACACTATGTTATTTTCAAACTAGGTTAAACTCCCGGAACGAGAGCATCGGGTAAATCATAGTCCACCTCTTGCAGAAAATGGACTGATTTTACAATTTCATCATGCATCACTTTATCTTCGCTGATAAAAGGAACATATTTCCGGTATTTGGCCACAAAATCTTCAATAAACGGTGACGATTTTTTTGGCCGCCTGAAGTCGAGCGCCTGGGCAGCATTAAAAAGTTCAATAGCCAGTATGCGTTCCAGGTTATTAACCACTTTGTATGCTTTTGTGGCAGCGTTGGCGCCCATACTCACATGATCTTCCTGTCCTTGTGACGATTCGATAGAATCTACCGAGGCAGGTGTGCAAAGTTGTTTGTTCTGGCTGACGATAGAGGCAGCTGTATATTGCGGGATCATAAACCCTGAGTTTAAGCCCGGGTTTGCCACCAGAAAAGGAGGAAGGCCCCGCTTTCCGTGAAGTAACTGATAAGTTCTTCTTTCCGAGATATTGCCCCATTCGGCAGCAGCAATGGCCATGTTGTCGAGTGCCAGCGCCAGGGGTTGGCCATGGAAGTTTCCACCTGAGACAATGATGTCCAGATCGGGGAAAATGGTCGGGTTATCGGTAACAGCATTTATCTCGCTGGAAAAAACCGTAGCTACATAATTGATTGAATCTTTGGATGCTCCGTGTACCTGTGGGATGCAACGGAATGAATAGGGATCCTGTACGTGTTCTTTGGACTGTGAAATGATTTCACTGTCTTTGAGCAGCGAGCGAAATCTTTCTGCTGTTTGAATTTGTCCTTTATGCGGTCTGATCCGGTGCAATTCATCCATAAATGGTTCGATCCTGCCGTCGAAGGCATCAAGAGAAATGGCCCCGATGATATCAGCCAGTTCGGAAAGGCGAAAAGCCTTCAGTAAGGAAAAAACTCCGTATGCACTCATAAACTGAGTGCCGTTCAGCAGCGCCAGACCTTCTTTCGAGCGGAGACCGATTGGTTCCCATCCCAGTTCTTTATATACTTCGGAAGTGGGTTTGAATTTGCCTTTATAATATACTTTACCCAGCCCGATAAGGGGTAGCGACATATGCGCCAGAGGAGACAAGTCGCCGGAAGCACCCAGTGAACCTTGTTCGTAAACGACAGGGATAATATCTTCATTGAACAAATCTACCAGACGCTGAACTGTAGAAAGCTGCACGCCCGAATGGCCGTAGGAAAGTGATTGGATTTTGAGCAATATCATCAATTTGACGATTTTCTCCGGCACTTTGTCACCTGTGCCGCATGCGTGTGACTTCACCAGATTTTCCTGAAGCCGGCCCAGATCTTCCCTGGAAATATTTTTATTGTACAATGCGCCGAAACCCGTATTAATGCCGTATATGGGTTCGTCTTGATTTTTAATTTTATCATCAAGGTATGTCCGGCACTTCTGAATTTTTTCAATAGCTACATCTGAAAGCCGGATTCTTTTATTCTTTTTCAGGATGTCAAAAATAGCTTTGAACGTTAATTTCTCCGGACTGATTAAATAAACATCTTCTTTCATAAGTGGTCAGGGTTTTAGTATGGTCAGGATTTCTTCCAGATTACCTTTAGTTTGCTCGCCGGTTTTCATATTTTTCAATGTATAAATGCCCGTGTTCATTTCCTCTTCCCCGATAAGAAGAACATAACCAACCTTTTTCTGGTCGGCATATTTCATCTGCTTTTTCATTTTGGCAGCATCGGGATACAATTCGGCTTTGATACCTGTTTGTTGTATTTGCTCAAGTATCCCCAGTGAGTATGCTGCTTCCTTATCGCCGAAGTTGACCAGCATAACATCTGTCGAGTTCAGCGCTTCTTCAGGAAAAACAGTTAGCTCGTTCATCACATCATAAATACGATCGGCGCCAAACGAAATACCGACACCTGAAACATCAGGCAGGCCGAAAACACCAGTCAGATTATCATATCTGCCGCCACCGCAAATACTGCCGATACTTACATCTTTGGCAATAACTTCGATGATAGTACCTGTGTAATAGTTCAATCCACGGGCCAGCACCTGATCTAATTTAATTTCTGCTTTCAGATCGAGTTGTTTCGTCAGCCCGAGGATCGTTTGCATTTCTTCAAGCCCCTGTGATCCCGTATCAGTAGCACCGATCAGTTCTTTCAGGCAGTTGAGCCGGCTGGTATTGTCACCGCTGAGGTTCATCACCGGTTCCAGCATGTTGATTGTGTCTTCGTCCAGTCCTTTTCCGCGCAATTCTTCGTAAACTTTTTCGACACCGATCTTGTCGATCTTATCCATTGCTGTGGTAATGTCTGTCAGCCTTTCCGGAGCGTTGATGGTTTCGACAATACCGGTCAGGATCTTCCGGTTATTCAGCTTGATAACTACATTAATGTTTAACTCCCTGAAAATGCTGTCAATGATGCGGATAAGTTCCACCTCATTCAGTAATGAATGGGAACCAATAACATCGACATCGCACTGATAGAATTCGCGATAGCGTCCTTTTTGCGGCCGGTCGGCGCGCCATACCGGCTGGATCTGGTACCTTTTAAACGGAAAAGTGATCTCATTGAGATGCTGGACGACATAACGGGCAAATGGTACGGTGAGGTCATAACGTAATCCTTTTTCAGCAATGGCGGTTGTAACTTTCCCCAGATTTTTGTTTTCGATATCTTCAGTGTCCAGGTTTTTCAGAAAATCGCCGGAGTTCAGTATTTTAAACAGGAGCCGGTCACCTTCTTCCCCGTATTTACCCATCAGTGTAGACAGATTTTCCATGGCCGGTGTTTCTATAGGGAGGTAACCGTATTTTTTAAAGATGGATTGAATGGTTTGGAAAATATAATTTCTCCGGGCCATCTCTTCCGGCGAAAAGTCGCGTGTGCCTTTGGGTATGGTATATTTCTGCGCCATAAAAGCTGATGTTAAAGTCGGTTGTTAAAAGGGCAAAAGTACTAAATAGAAGCTAATACCTGAACTCATTATAATTCTGTTCTTTTTCCATCGGGTAGTTTCCCTTATACACGTTTCCGAGGTTGCCGTCGATGGCTATTTTATCGCCAACTTTGAACAAATATTCGTTCAGCCGGCACGTTTTGCTCTCCTCATCCACGTCAAGACTTGTACAGTTTACCACAGAAGTAATGCCCAGCCTTACAGCCGTTACTGCCGCATGCGAAGTAGCACCTCCTTTGCCTGTAAGCAGGCCGTCGGTTTCAAAGATCATAGCAATATCATCGGGGACGGTGTCGGGCCGGACAAGGATCACCGATTCCTCCGGATACTTTTTGCGTAGTTGCGCAATATCGTCCAGATCGAAAGCTACGCGACCGTTCAGAGCACTACCTCCGATACCGATACCGCGTCCTGTCAGAATCATTTTATCCACAGATTTGCTGAATACAGTCACTGCCTGTGAAATGGCCATATCCAGATCACGGGTTTGTAAAATGTACAGATCGTCAGGGTTGCCCGATTCAAAAGTAAACTCAATCTCCTGCGGGCTGTAACCATGTTCTTCGATCAGGTTGGAAGCAATCTCATAAATTCGCTGGTAAATCTCCGGAAATAATTCCTGCAAGGTCGTTTCCTCACCATTCATATTGGTACGCTGGTTGTTGCTTACGGGCAAAGGTTTCACAAGACCGGCAACGATGTCTTCTCCCTGACTTTGTAAGGTGAAGTCGCCGTACAGATTGACACCGTGTTTTTTCTTTTTTGGGTTTTGGGTGAAAACAACACCGGTACCCGAATTTTTCTGCAGGTTGCCGAATACCATGCGCTGTACAATAACAGCTGTTCCCCATTCATCGGCAATTTCGAGGTGCTCGCGGTAGGCTTTGGCCCGGTCGGACGACCAGGAGTCGAACACAAAATTGATGGTTGCCAGCAACTGCCGGAATATATCTTCTTCAAACAGGATATGGTTATCTTTCAAAGTTTGTTTGTAGGCAAACGCGATTTTCCTCATCGCTTCCGGGCTTAATTCAGCTTTTTGCCCCACCTTGTATTCTACTTTAAAGCGATCCATTACTTCATCGAATTCATCCCTGCTGAGGCCATAAGCCATCCCCCAGCTTTGCAGTAACCGCCGGTACGAATCCCATGCCGACCAGGCCAAACCGGGTTTTTTACTCAGGCTGTCTGTGATTTCATCATTCATTCCTACATTCAAAAAAGTATCCATGGCTCCCGGCATTGATATGGCGGAACCCGAACGAACAGATAAAAGCAACGGATTATCCGGATTGCCAAATTGTTTACCACTTCCCCTTTCTATATACCGGAGGTGCTTCCTGATCAGGTCGTGCATCTCTTTTTTTAGTTCGGGGTGCCCGAGGATAGCTTTCCGGCGACGGAAAATCTCAGTCGTCAGTACAAAACCGGGAGGAATCGGGAACCCGGCCATACGCAGGTTCTTCAGATGATAGGCCTTTGAACCAAGAAACACCTGGTTGTCGACAAATTTATTGGGTTTCAGTAAGCGTGTGATAATCAGGTT
>QMPO01000046.1 GCA_003648625.1 Bacteroidota bacterium | reverse complement strand
CATGTATTGATTTTATTTACGCATTTTTTCAAAGGTGGAAGCCCCCCATTTCGAGAGTACCCGATAACTATAAATCATTCACGGCTTTAATGCAATCTTTTGTCATCGTTTAGGACGCAACTGTCCAAAGAGCTTAAAAAATTCTGTATGGGAGCAGGATGAAATAAGCTTACAATGTGTGTCAAATTTACTCTTTAATGCGCATCAATACCGTACAGCATTAAAAGCAGGTGACGAAGTATTTTCGTGATTTCAGCCATGTATTCGTTAACCGCTTTTACACTTCCGGGAAGTGTGAATACCATTGTGTTGTTATAGAGTCCCGCGATACTCCTGCTGATGAGCGCATTGGGTTTCTCCATGCCATATTTAACCCTGATCATGTCCATTATGCCAGGTATTTCCTTATCGAGGAATGGCCTGACTACATCAACTGTAATGTCTCTTGGGCCTATGCCGGTTCCGCCCGTTGTGAAAATAAAGTCGTACTTGTTTTTTGCCTGCTGCAAAACTTCTCTCAATTCATTTTCATCATCCGGAAGAATTATATTGCTGATGGTATTGTTCCACCTGTTCATGGCTGAGAAAGTCTCCATGGCCTCTTTTACTTTTGGCCCGCTTCTGTCTTCATATTCCCCTTTACTGGCCCTGTCGCTCAGTGTAATGATCAGCGTTTTTAATATTTTTGGATGGTATTCGAGCAGATCACCGTTTCTGACTTTTCCCCCACGGATCACCCGAACAAATATTCCTTCTTTTGGCATGACACAATTGCCCACTTCCCTGTATATGGCACACGAATCGCCATGACACTTTTTACCTATCTGGGTCACTTCCAGTTCGACGTGCTCGTTAACAAACCTGTCAAACGGAGCTGCGTGAAAAAGTTCCATTCCTTCAGTGGTGATGTTTTCGGCAAACTCGCCGTATTGTATCTCTCTGCCGGCCTGTTTTGAAAAACGGTGAAAACTCTCAATGCCCAGCATGCTTACCTGCCGGTGCCAGTTTCCCGCGTGGGCATCGTTTTTCACCCCGCGATTGTCCAGTTCAATTGACCCGACAGGCTTTTTTACCGTCCCTTTTTCAGCTGAAATATTTGTACTTATAATTTTGATTGTTTTCGTTTCCATTAAGCGATGTTTTCTTTCGTTTTATCCAACAGTTTGATGTCACATATTTTCATGTGTTTATCCACAGCCTTGCACATGTCGTAAATGGTTAGCAGGGCAACGGTTACACCGTGCAGCGCTTCCATTTCCACACCGGTTTTGCCAACACAGCGTACCGTGCTTTTTATCCTTACGCCGTCGTCCAGCACAATGGCTTTTACATCCACCTTTGTGAGTTGCAACGGATGGCAAAGCGGAATAAGGTCGCTGGTGCGTTTTGCCGCCTGTATTCCGGCGACCTCGGCCAGGGTTATCACATCGCCTTTTTTTATCTGGTTTTCGCGGATGAGGCGAATTGTTTCGTCCGATAGTTTGATTAATCCCTCGGCTTTAGCAGTTCTTAATTGATTTGGTTTGTGGCCAACATCAACCATATTTGCTTTTCCTTCAGAATTTGTATGGCTTAGTTTATTCATGTCATTTTATTTTAAGTTCGTTTCACTCCGGTACACTTTATATGCATTTTCTATCCTCCTATGTTGTAGAACGATCCGTTGGTGTTCACACTTCCGCATTTTGGTTTATGTTTTAGCGCTTTTAAGATGGCTCCTTCAATTCCAAATTCCCTGATGTTGTATTCAAGATTGTTAAACAGGCATGGTTTAATGTTACCATTAGCTGTTAATCTCAAACGATTACAGATCTTGCAATCACCGCCATCGCCGCCTTCAACAACAGAAAACTGCCCGTTGCTCAGTTCCATCTGATGGATATATCGAATTTGCAGATTATTCTGCTTGCAATATTCAGCTACTTCAACGGCATCTGGTTCCAATGATGATTGTCTGATAACACAATTGATCTTAACAGGAGTTAAACCAACTTTCTGTGCTTCGGAAATACCTTCAAGCACTTTGTTGACATCACCAAGTCTTGTGATCTTTCTATAGCGTTCGGGGTCAAGTGTGTCAAGACTCACATTTACCCTGTGCAGTCCTGCTCTTTTCAATTCCGGGGCATATTCTTTCAGCAAGATGCCGTTTGTTGATAAACCAAAATCCTTAACCCCGGGAATATCGGCAATCATCTTAACCAGGTCAATAATCCCTTTTCTGACAAGGGGCTCGCCGCCGGTAATTCTGATTTTGTCAATCCCAAGGCCGACACTCACTTTTACTACTTCGGCAATGTTTTCAAGAGAAATAATATCCGTATGCTTCAGAAGCTGAATTCCTTCCTCAGGCATACAGTAGGTGCATCGTAGATTGCACCGGTCTGTTACGGAAATTCTCAGATAATAAATTCTCCTGTTAAATTTGTCGTACATCTACTAATTCTCCTGTTTCTAGTTTTTCTTTTCCAATATCAATCGATGTTATACCGTCGGCAAACACATACGAATGAATATGAGCCGAACCATGATACTCAACCGGATAAACTTTACCTCCCGAAATAGTAACCGGTATGAATGATTTTCTGGCTGATTTCCTCCGGCTGTATTCACTTCCCATGGGTAGCCTCAAATCTGCTATTGGCTCAGAGCAGCCCATTAATTTCAACATAAGGGGTCTGACGAGGAGCTCAAATTGTGTATAAGATGAAACCGGGTTTCCGGGTAGCCCGAAAATGAATTTATCTTTATTGAATGTTCCGAATATAGTTGGTTTTCCAGGCTTTACGGCTAACGATCTGAACTTAATATCAACCCCTGCTTTTACCATGACTTCCGGTATAAAGTCGAAATCACCCATCGAGATGCCACCCGTCAGAAGTACGATATCATTTTTGCGAAGAGCATCGGAGATAGTCGCAAAAGTAACCTCTTCCGAGTCTTCAGCAATTCCGATATAAACAGGAATTGCCCCTGCTCTTTTAACCTGTGCAATCAGCTGATAACCATTGCTGTTTCTGATTTGTGATTTACCGGGAAACTTGTATGGTTCAACCAGTTCATCACCTGTTGATATAATTCCGATCCTGGGTTGTTTCGAAACCAATGGCTCTGTGTATCCTACGGAAGCCATTACAGCAATATGTTGCGGTTTGATTTCGATTCCCTTTTGCAGTACCAGGTCGTCTTTTTTTATGTCTTCGGCAACGTAACAGATGTTATTATTGGTATAATCAAATATAAACCGGATGGTATTATCTCCTGTTATTTCGGTGTGCTCAACCATGATCACACAATCGGCACCTTCAGGAACGATGGCACCTGTCATGATTTTTGCGCATTGATTTTTACCAATGTGTTTTTCAGGTACCTTGCCGGCCGGTATTATTTCGATGATCTCCAGTTCATTGTCAATATCTTCTCTCCTGCATGCAAAACCATCCATCGCCGATTTATCAAAAGGCGGCATGTTTATATCCGATCTGACATCTTCGGCCAGTATTCTGCCTAACGAATCATTAATGTTTGTTCTTTCTGTTGACAGCTTAAACTGAATCGAATTCAGAACAATATCTAAAGCATCTTCAAACTTGATCATCATTTTTTATTGAATTAAGTATTTCATGTGACGAACCTTCATTATTGACAATAATTAAAAACATATGTGAATGACTATTAAAAATGGCATGCTCAATATTTTTATTTTACTGAAAATAAATTATAAGCACTTGAAAATATTGTTAGTTAATTTTTCATCTCACAGTTAATCAAATCCTCTGAAATATTTTCTTTTATGTTATTCAAATCTCAATCCCAATACATAAATTTGTAGAGCCTTTTAAGCATTATACTTCAGTAAAAAATTCAGTTTAATTGTAGTGGTTAACTGCCTGTTTCTTCCTCAGAATCTTCTTCCTTTTGTTATTAGTTTTGTTTATGCCTGTTATTAATCTCATTTCAATTATTTAATACTTTCCTTAAAGTCTTCATATGCATCTTCAATAGCCGTATCCATTTTTTTGTGTAAAGCATCGTAGGCTTCCAGTAATTTTTTTGCTTTGGAAGTTAATGTTGACTTTCCTCCGTCTATTCCGCCTCGTTGTTTCTCGGTAAGCTCATAGCCAAGTAATTCTTCAGCGTTTTTGATGTCTCCCCATGCTTTTCGATAACTAGTTCCTAATACTTCTGCAGCTGCTTTTAATGAACCTTTTTCTTCAATCGACCGAAGCAGTAAATATTGATTCTCTTCAATAATCCCTTCTCCTGACACTGCTGACAACCATAGTTTGTATCTTAAAAAGACATCCTTTTTTGAACTTCTGGGTGGTTTCATCTAATGTTTTTTTAGCGATATGTGTTTTATTACATATCGCGGACAAATATAATAAATCTTGGTTCTGTCAGACTTACCGTATTTGAATAAAATCGTATTTTTCTATCAGATAATCCTTACAGCGGTTGCTTTAAACGAGACCCATACTTTTTTGTTTAATGTAAGTTGAAGTTTTAACACAGATTTTTCCGATAGCGATATAGTTAGCTGAACTCCTATATCAACGGTTACTTCATAGTAATGCGGCAAGTGGCTTATTTCAGTTATAGAACCTTCGAATTGATTGACTGCGCTTGAATTTGTTTGAATCAAACTGATCGTGATATCTTCGCATCTTATGATGATAAAGCCTTCGTTTGCCAAAGGTTTTTGAGTGGTGTAAATTTCAATCTCATTATTGATAGTGGCAATGTAAATCTGTTTATCTTCCTTTTGGGAGAATTTTGAACGGAAATAATTTTTAACCCCTGTAAAATTAGCGACAAATTTGGAGGCCGGATGATGAAAAACATCTTTTGTATTGCCTGATTGTATCAACTTTCCGTTGTTTAATACAGCTATTTTGTTAGCGAGTATAATGGCTTCTTCATAATGATGCGTAACATGAATGATTGTAGTGCCTTCTTTATTGATAAGTTTAAGTAAAGCTCTTACTTCCCGTTTGAGTTCGATATCCAGGGAGGAAAGCGGTTCGTCAAGTAAAAGTATATCAGGAACTCTTATTAAGGTTCTTGCCAGCGCAGTCCGTTGTAATTCTCCCCCGGATAATTTTGCTGGTTTACGCTTTAATAAATGAAATATTTTAAACTTCCTGGCTATTTCCATAACCCGGTCATGAATTTCCGCAGAAGGGATGTTCTTGTTTTTCAACGAATAAGCCAGGTTGTCTTTTACGCTCATATGAGGAAATAATGCCAGTTCCTGAAAAACCATTCCAATATTTCTATTTTGTATTTTTTGATTTGCGATGTTGTGACCGTTTAAGATAATCCTTCCTGAGTCAGCCTGAGTTATTCCTGCGATAATTTCGAGAAGTGCGGTTTTTCCTGATCCTGACTTGCCGAGTAAAACGAAATAATCTCCGGAGTTCACATCAAAACTGATATCTTGAAGAGCAAATCCCGGCCATGATTTGTTAAGTTTATCAATTATCAGCATGGTCGGCATTTTTGGAGAATGATCGTAAAAAAATAAAGAATAACAAACTGACAGTAATGAATAAAACAGCAACGGGTTGCGCATAATTTAACCCATAGGAACCAAATCTCTCATAAATTAACACGGGAGCTGTCATAGGATAATATGCAATGATTACTACTGCTCCGAATTCGCTCATGCCACGTGCAAACATTAGGATAAGGCCGCTTAAGATATTTCTCCATGCCAGTGGTAGCGATATTGTAAAAAATACACGAGTAGGAGAGGCCCCCAGGTTTAGTGCTGCTTTTTCAAGTTTTTCGGGAATGTTATGAAATCCATCCCGAGCAGCATTGATTAAAAAAGGGATGCTCACAAAAGCCATAGCTAGAGCAATTCCTGCAGGATGCCCTACAAAATCAATTCCTATAGATGAAGCCATTCGCCCTGCAAATGTACCTCTTGAAATTACGCCTAGCAGAGCAATTCCTGCTGCTGTATGTGGTATTACAATAGGCAGATCAATGATCCCGGAAACAAGCCACTTAAAAGCGAATTTTTTGCGTGCCAGTAAATAAGCAAACGGTATAGCAGCCAGCGAAAATACAAGTGTGCCTCCCATTGATGTAAACAAAGTGAGCCAAATGCTTAGTTGTACTTCCTTATCTGTTGATGCTTCAAATAGCTCGGCAGGACTTGTACTGGCAAACATACCAATCAATGGGCCAATAATGAACAGTAGTATCAGGCCTCCCAGCAAAGTAAAAATCCAAAATAATGGTTGTTTTGGCTTCATATGTTATAACTGCTAGATCGCAATTCAGGCAAATTTAGCAGGATTTTTTGATACAGTCAGCAATCTTTAGTTAGCAGACGGGCTGTTAATTAAATAAACCCAACACTTTGGATTGTAGGAAAAACTGTTATTCATTCAACGTATATTTTTTTAATTTCTCAGGTATGTTTTCAAATGTTTCTGTATAAGAGGGAACAAGTGACGGCTGCCCGTTGATTTCCAACACTTCAGCACCCCTTTCCGATAGAATAAAATCGACAAAGGCAAGAGCAACTTCGTAATTTGGCGCATCATTTAAAATGGTTATACCGTAAACCATTGGTTCACCGTATAGTGTATGGAATTTCCCCGGCTTTTCTCCGGCAATATTTACTTCAACTGTTTTGTAAAGTTTACTCAGATCGAAATCTTTAAGGTTAATGGTGTCGGGTAGTTTAATATATGGTAGCTTATGCTGTTTTGCAACAGAACTATAGATGAATAAATAGTCGATAGTATTGCTTTCAATTAATGCGAGGAGGTCAGTTTCTTTTGGCCTTATGAATCGCTGATCTTTTGCCAGAAATTTTTCAGTAATTCCCGGTTTATTATAATATTTCTCCAGCAATTTGATTGTAAGTATCGAACGATAACCGCAGGGGTCGCTATTAGGATCAGACCTACCATAGTTTACATTATCCTTTAATAGAATTTCATACCAATTGTTTTCGTTAATCTGATCTGCGTAACGTGATTGTTCATGATAACCAATTACCATTTCGTTTCCTGCAAATTTGATATTCCAATCCGCATAATCCGGTATCAACATTCTATTAATAATGGTATAATCTGCTGATGCCATGATGTCGCACTTACGTCCAAGTTCAGTTATTTTTCTGGCGGAAGCAGCACTGCCGGCAGCTTCCAGTTGTATTTTTACTTGGGGATAGATTTTTTGAAAGGAATCAGAAAGCATTCTGAACGGAACTGTTAAACTGCCTGCGTGAAAAATAATGATCTTACCAGACAATTGTGATGTTTCATTATTTATTTCCTTTCTATACTGTCTATTGTTGCAATTTGTTAAGTTAATAATAAGTACAGCTAGTACAAGAAATTTTAAAACCGTTTTCATTCTACGTTGCATTTGTGCAGTATAGTACCCGTTAACATTTTATCTGGAATTTTATTGCGAATTGCAGATAATTACATATCGGTTGCAAATGTAATAATGAAACTTGTTTCTGGTTTAAGGCTTACATTATTTAGAATGAGTATTATTTAAACAAAAAGCGTTCTCCAAACTTGCAGAGAACGCCTTTATCAAACTTTTTTAAAGAATCGCTAATCTTCCTGATAGGGTGCAATCAGTTCAATAAGTTCAGGAAGATCCATTCCCAGGTTTTTCAGATGAGATATTTTCGGTACACCATTACTGTTCCATCCTCTTCTGAAGTAAACGGCGTCTAAGAGTTTCTCGTATTGGTCTTCACGGTACTTACGAATGATATCGCGTTTTTCTTCTGTTGTTTTTCCTTCCGGGTCAACACCAATAAGCTCCTTCATTTGCTTGTCGTAGCGTTCTGCTCTTGATTCGTATTCTTCAATAGTAACAGGGCCTGCGGCACGATATGGTTGCGCATCGTATTTCCGGGTGCCGAATCCCCTTCTCAGGTTAAAAATCCTTTGGAAATTATACACTCTTTCCGACTGGCGGATCATTTCATGTTTATCAATGTTCTGACCTGTAACCGCATTAAAGATGGTCACATAATTGTCAACGTGTTCCGGTACTTTTGCCGGTTCATCGGTCTCTGCATTGTTTTCAGGTTCAACATCATTCCATGGAAGTTTACATAATCCCATCAATCCGAACCAGGTACGGAACATAGGGAAATAATGCAGTGCTTCGGCTTTGTCTTCAAAAGTGGGAATTTGGTTATTTACCATATCCATAAAAATAAGCCAGGCTTCATCATGCTGCGGGCCTTTGTTTGTCATGGCAAATCCACCCTGCTGTGCCAGTGATTCTTTGGAAATATATTCGGAGTATTCCAGGCCTTTGTTTTCCATGGCAATATCCTGCAGAAAATCGGCATCGCCCCATCCTTTTTCAATGAACATTTCTTTCATTCTGCGAACACCCAAACCGGCAATCAAGCCAAAACCTTCTCCGCGGGCAAGCTGGTGCATTACTTCCATGGCTGAATCAGAGTTCCCGAAATTGAGCTTTAAACCGCCGGTTCTTTCCTCGTTAAGAATGCCGTTTTCATAACACTCCATGATAAAGGCCATAAGCGTTCCCCACGAAATAGTACAAATACCGTAAGTGTCGCAATAAAAATTGGCTTCGATGATATAATCAGGATTGAAAATTCCACAGTTTGAACCCAGCCCTCCGGCATTTTCATATTCCGGCCCGTCAACCAAAACCTTCTGTCCGGCATAGGGACCTGTTCTTATTTCGTAATTATCAACACCTTTCGAACACGACATGTTGCAACCAATCCAGCAACCATCAGGGATGCCTTGGGTAAAGCGGCGTTTCCATTCTTCAGAGTCAATGTTTTTAATGTCGGGATGGCTTCCAAATTTGTAATTGTTGGTTGGAAGAAGGTCATAATCATTCATGATCTCCATCAGGTGAGCTGTTCCTTTGGTTCTCATTTCAGCCTGGTCGTCATCAAGCTCACGCATTTCTTTATTGAAGATCTTACCTCTTTCCATGATAGCTTTCAGATCAACCACATTGTTCAGGTTTCCTTTAACACCCGGAACTTTACATACCAATGCTTTGATTCTTTTGTCGCGGAAAACCGTACCGATACCACCTCGACCGGCTTGCTTCAGTCGTACCTGCTTCCGCTTGGAATCGAAAAAACTAAAGTTAAGCATGCCAATAAATGAATGCTCAGCAGCTTTCCCTGTTGAAACAACGGCCACATTTTTCCTGTCGCGGTCATCATCAGCATACATCTCTGTCAGTTGCTCGGCAAGCACATGGCTGTCGATAGCTTCGGCCGGAGCTTCAAGAATTTCGATTTTGCCATGCACACCATCAATAAATATGATAATGTCTTTTTCAGCTTTACCCTGAAGCTCGATTGCATCAAAACCTGAGAATTTCAGGAACGGCCCAAAATATCCACCAACATTACTGTCAATTACCGAATTTGTAAGAGGGGAGATGCTCACAACCAATGACTTCCCGGTTCCTGAATATTGGGTAATCCCGCAAATTGGCCCGCCAGATATGACAATCTCATTTTCGGGGTCATTCCATTTGGTGTCAGGTTTCGTAGCATCCCACAAATACCTGAGCCCATATCCCTTCCCTCCAATAAACTTTTCTTTCATTTCGGGTGGAACATCTTTGGTTTTTATGGTGTTGTCTGAAACATTAATATAGAGCGTTTTATCTGAATATCCCTTTTCAATAGGAGTTATTTCATAAGTCCACTCTTTTAATAATTTGTGCTGATTTTTAATTTCTTCAATATTCATTGCTATGTATTTTATTGTTTCTGATTTCGGCAAAAAATGTACACAACAAAAATAGAAATTATTACAATTAACAGGACGAAAAGTGCTAATAATCAGATATGCAAATGAAAGCATAACGGATTTTAATACGGTTGTTAAGGAAAGAAAATGACCTTTAGGAACTTATGCTTTCCGGAAAAAAACAACAAACAATTTAAAAAATGTATTTTTGAATATTCAAAACCAATTTTGGTGCGCAACTTAAGTAGTGGATTACCGGGATGAATTTTAAGCAGATAAAAGAAAAACTCAAGGACAAAACCGTTGGTATTGCAGGTTGTGGCGGGCTGGGTTCAAACTGCGCGGTTGCACTGGCCAGGGTAGGTGTGGGCAAACTCATCATTGCTGATTTTGATATTATTGAAGAAAGTAATTTAAACCGGCAATATTATTTTTACAATCAAATAGGACAAAAAAAGGTTTTTTGCCTGGAAGAGAATATTCGGTTGATTAATCCTGAGATAAAAATTGAAGCACATGATATTAAACTTGATTCAACTAGTTTAATTAACATTTATAATGCCTGTGACGTGATAGTTGAAGCTTTTGACAAGGCTGAAATGAAGCAGATGATCATTGAAGCAGTGAGCGAAAAATTACCACAAACTCCTTTGGTGGTTGGGTTAGGTGTGGCAGGATGGGGAGAAAATAATGCAATTCATTCCAGGAAGGTTGACAATCTTTTTATTTGTGGTGATGAAGCAGCAGAAACAACAGAAGACCTTCCGCCACTGGCTCCAAAGGTTGGTGTTGTTGCCCATATGCAGGCGAATATTGTCCTCGAAATACTACTTAAAGATCAATAAAGATGAACATCACTCTGAATAACAGGCCCGAGACATTTGAAGAAGATAGATTAACAATTTCTCAAATACTGAAACTAAAAAAGTATTCTTTTAGGTTATTGGTTGTTAAGATAAATGGAAAACTGATCAAAAAAGATCAATATAATTCCGTTGAAGTTGTTGATGGCGATGATGTCCAGATTCTTCATATGATCAGTGGAGGATGATAGAGCACTTCTTACGCCTCATCCCTCCAGAAATTCAAATTCCATTACCTCTTACAAATTATTGCAGTTTTACGGGATCCAATGCCACTTTCAATAGCTTATGGCGTGGTGTTTCGCAGAATCTAACCAATTATATTTCCTATCCGAAACTGGCTGGCGAAGCAGGTGGTAGTTTAAATTTGCTGCGCTGGGTAAGTCCCCGGACTATTAAAGAAACATTCATTCCTTCAAAAGATTTTAAATACCCTTACATGGAGACAGAATAAAAAATTACTTTAATTGATAAGAAACCGCTTTTAGAAATAAGGCGGTTTTTTTATTTCAGGAACCTGCCATCTTGCCCAAGGATAGCTTTTTTCCGACCGGGAACTACATATTTTTTAGCCACAGGGGTCGATTTACGCGATACAGCGTTGGATGATAGAGAATACGCCCTGTAAGAGTTAGTGTATTTATGGCTGTAACTGTTTTTGGCACATGATGCTAATAGAAGAACGACAGCAGCAGCCAGTAATAACCATATGTTTTTTATGCGCATCAGTTTGCGTGTTGTATGTACTTGAGTAGTGCAAAAGTATATAAATTAATTTCATAGTCAAGTGATTACTTTCAATTAAATAAGTTCAGAAAATATAGTACATTTGTTGCTGGCAATGGTGCCAGTATTCCATCAGACCGGATGGATGGCTTAATAGGGAAACAGGTGTAAATCCTGTACAGTTCCCGCTGCTGTAAGCTCATAAAAAGCCTTTGAAACCTAGGTCACTGATTTTTCTCTGCAAAGGGATCGAATTGGGAAGGCCTCAGAGGTGAGCGAGTCAGAAGACCTGCCTTGCCTGTAAATTATCAAAGCTTTCGGGATAATGGCTTGGTGATGTTCTTGAAACATTCCGTATTGTTTGTTCCTGAAAAGTTTTGAGGAGTTTTTTATTTATCAACCTTAAAACTTTTATTATGAGAAAATTTTACCTTGTAAGTCTGCTGGCTTCTGTATGGTTGCTGGCAGCAGTGAGTGCAACAGCACAAACCTCTTACTTCACCAAACAGGTGATTATTGTTAACGGTGGAAATTACAGCGACCCGGACGACTACGTTACAGTTGCTGCGTATGACCCCGTATCGGGTGAAACTACTGAGTTTGCCACTATTTATACCCAATCGGTGCAGGATGTACTGATAGTTCCGCCTTATGCGTATGTGGCAGCTCAAGACTCCATCGTTCTATTGAACATTGACACGTATGAGAAACTGGCATCGGTGGAAGCGCAAGGTGTTCATCAACTGGTTGCAAACGACGATGTGTTGGTGGCTTCTTTTTGGTATCCGGTTACCGCAAATTTTGTCAGAACTTATAATCTCTCCGATTTGTTGCCGCAGCATGTGTTCTCCGAAATTTCTGACGAAGCAGCCGGAATGATGGTGATAGAAGGAAATTATTTGTTCGTGGCCATTCCGGGCACCTACGGAAGTACCACCGGTAAAATAGCCGTGATAGATCTGGCCAGTAATATTGTGATGGATGAAGATGATTTTGGTGAGTTTTTTGCCGGTGTGGGGTATTTTGCCATGGGGAGTAACCACGTGAATGTTTTTATGAAAACCCCTTATGGTGGTAATTCATTTAACGTTGCCACCTTAAATTTTCAGGGAGAGGTGGAAGAGCAATATACCTACGAAGACGCCTCTCTGGCTAATGAGGCAGGTTGTATAGGGCAAAACATATACCTTGAAATCAATAACGGCATTGCTGAATACAGCCTTGCTACTCACGAAATTGTCAATCCGGCTCTGGTTCAGCCACAGGTAATGTCGATTAGTGCTTCCGTTTTAGACACCGTCAACCATCTGATCTACCTCACTACCACTGATTATTATTCGACAGGAGCCGGTTTTATTTATAACATGGAAGGTGAGGATGT
>QMPO01000045.1 GCA_003648625.1 Bacteroidota bacterium | reverse complement strand
TTGCCGGCACTTAAAAGTGTACGGCCTACACTCATGCTTACTGTTCCATTGATCATTGAGAAACTTTACCGCAGCAAAGTCATGCCGGCCTTTAAAAAGAACTGGCTGGTCAAATCGCTGTATGCCATCCCCCCCTTGCGTAAAAAGATGAACACGATCGCCGGCAAAAAACTGAAGGATACTTTTGGCGGCGAACTGAAATTTTTCGGTATCGGAGGTGCCAAGCTCGACAAAACAGTGGAGAAATTCCTGCGCGAAGCTAAATTCCCCTATGCGATCGGTTACGGGCTTACCGAAACCTCACCTTTGCTGGCCGGTGTCAATCCGCTGCGCACTAAACTACAGTCAACCGGACCACCATTGGAAGGTGTTACACTGAAGATTCATGATCCGGGTAAATTTACCGGAGAGGGTGAAATTTACGCCAAAGGTCCGAACGTAATGAAAGGATACTACAAAGAACCCGAACTGACCCGCGAAGTGATGACGGAAGACGGCTGGTTTAAAACGGGCGACCTGGGTATACTGGACGAAACCAACTACTTATTTATCCGTGGTCGGAGTAAAAACGTGATCATTGGCCCGGGAGGTGAGAATATTTTTCCTGAAGATATCGAATCGGTCATCAACAATTTCAAACACGTAGCCGAATCGCTGGTTATTCAGCAAAAAGGAAAGCTGGTAGCCATGGTCCATTTCAATCGTGAGGAAATTGAAGAAAAGTACCAAGCGATGAAAGAAGATGTCGAAAAGAAATATGAGGAACTTAAAAAAGAACTTCAGGAATATGTGAACGCACGGGTGAGCAAGTTCTCAAAAATACAGGAAGTGATCCTCCAAAAAGAAGAATTTGTAAAAACAGCAACGAAAAAAATCAAGAGGTTTTTATACACCAAAAAACATCCCCAGCAGGAAACCTGAGACAACAGGAAGTGTTAAAACGCTTCGGAGAACGTAAAGAAAAACAACGGTTTAACCTTGTAAAACCCTATATCGAAACGGATATTGGTACGTGTAGCCTCGTTAACACTCAAACGCAATCCGGCTCCGTACGTCCATTTGATACCATCCCATGTGTACGATTTGAGGGTAGGGCCCACCTCGCCAAGCCCGGTAAAAAACACCCCGCTGAATATCCAGTAAATAGGAAATCTGAGTTCCACCTGGCTTTCGATCATTGTGTGGTCGCGAAACATACCGATATAAATTCCCCGCATACGGTTGTCGCCACCCATCAACGCCAGCGATTGAACAGGCACATCACCCAGTTTGAACTCGGAATATACTTGCCCTGCAATGGTAAGCCATTTCAAAGGAGTTACATATTTACGGTATTCAATAATGATCGAGTTATAATTAAACTTGCTGCCTATCCATTTTCCGAAATTCTGGTATTCGAAAAACAGGAATGATCCCCTTTTGGCATTAAAGCGGTTGTCCCGTGTTTCGCGGTCGATACGGAATCCAATACCTGATTGCGTGCCTTCATTGACAGTCAGGTCCGGAACCTCTTCATTACAGGGAACTTCCTCAAATTGAATAGTATCCACTTTGAAATAATTATTATAATCATATTTAATGCCCACATACCAGTTTTTCGCAAATTTGTATCCCATCATTTGTTCGATGGATAAATTCCTGGTCAGCACCACACACCTCTTGTTGATGTCATTATCGTTGCCTACACCAAAATACAAATCAGGAAAATTGATATACAGGATCTGAGTGAAACTCTCATACTTATTATTACCAAACATCAGGTTGACTGTAACAGCAAACTTATATTGTTTATTCAGTGTATAATAACCCAGTGCCGTAATATGCGATGGCTGAATAGTGGTATCGTTCTGATTTTTTGTTCCCATACGGAATGCGTTGATCTTTGTCAGACCGAACAACCAATTGGTTTCGGTAGAATAGGAGATCACCGGTAACGGTGAATAGATAATAAACTTCTCCATAAAGTCGTTGAACCGGTCCAGTTTATCTCTGAAAGTAATTGTGTCTTCGCCAGCACTTTTCAGTGTGTCTTCTTCAATTAATTCAGTTGAAAAGTTAAAGCGCATAGATTCCGGCTCTGTGTAAACTGCTGCTCTCAATGCTAAGGAAGAGAAAAATAAGATTAAATAAAAGGAGAACTTCACAGATAATGGTTTAAGGTTAATAACCGGATAAAAATACGTAAATATTAAAAACCATTTTTAGCACCTGTATTCTGATAATGAAATACGAAAAACCACGTTATTAAATAAACTTTTTATGAACCGAACTTTTTTCTTCCTGGTATTTATTGCTTTCCTTTCCTGTAACAAGACCAACAACCCGGAAATACCACCTGGAATGGATTTCCGACAGGAGATGCGCGATTTTGTTATCAACATCAGTACTTACGCCCGGATGTTTGACAGCGATTTCATTGTTATTCCGCAAAATGGTATTGAGCTGATATCAGCCAATGGTGAAGCCGACGGACCGCTGAGCGCATCGTATGTAAATTCCATTAATGGTCATGGCCAGGAAGATTTGTTTTATGGATACAAGCATGACGACCAGCAAACGCCACAACAAGACAATCAATACCTTAGGTCGTTTCTGGATAAGTCAGGAGCCACCGGTAATGTGATCCTTGTAACTGATTACTGTTCGACACATACCAAAATGGATGATTCGTACACACAAAATCACAGTGCCGGCTATAAGTCGTTTGCAGCTGACCACCGGGAGTTGGATAATATACCCGATCATCCAAATCCGATTGCCGGAGAAAATGACCGCTCCATAAACTCCCTGGCAGACATCTCTAATTTTCTCTACCTGATCAACCCTGAAAATTTCAATTCAAAACAAGCCTTCATTGAAGCCGTAACAGCCACCAACTATGACCTGTTGATCATGGACCTGTTCTTTCACGACAATACGGTTTTTACAGCTGACGAAATAGAACAACTTCGCAACAAAGCCAATGGAGGAAAGCGGCTGGTAGTGTCCTACATGTCGATTGGTGAAGCAGAAGATTACCGTTATTACTGGCAGACCGACTGGAACTCAAATAAACCATCGTGGCTTGGCGCCGAAAACCCTGACTGGGAAGGGAACTATAAAGTAAAATACTGGGAACAGGATTGGCAAAATATCATTTTTGGAAACGATGACTCATATCTAAAAAAAATTGTCAATTCAGGTTTTGACGGTGTTTATCTTGATATTATCGATGCTTTTGAATATTACGAATAAGCTTCAGGAAGCCTAAAAAACATTAAGGTTCAGCACACTCCTCATCTTTTTACGATTATCGCTATATTTACCCAAACTATTTCCGATGAACAAGACAGGCAAAACAGCCCTTCTCATTCTGTGCGTTTTTATCATCTTTGCTGTCCTGCTGAGCATTTTCCGTGGTTCCGTCATAAGTTATATTCTGAAAAAAACAGTAGCGGAAAAATCAGACGGAAGAGTGGAACTGGTACTTGAATCGTTTCATATCAACATAATGAATGGTTATATGTCTGTTGGCAAGCCTGCCCTGCTGTTTTCCGGTTTTTACATGAACGAGCAAAAAAGTATCAGAATCGATAAGATTGTTTTTGAGGAAATTGAGATTGACAAATTAAATGTTTGGTCGCTCCTATTCAAAAGAGATCTCATCGCCAGCCGTTTTTTGATAGAGAAACCTGAGTTTTGGACGATAGAGGCCGGAGTTAAAAACAAGTCGAGTTTTCATCCCGAAAAACTTATCAAAGCACTCAACCAGAGTATTGGTTTTTTTTCAAACATCAACATACGGATTGCAGATATAGAAATCCAATCTGGTTCTGTTATGCTATCAGAATATGCTACGCCGGATGCCGACCCGGGCCTGGTGGATTTTACTATTATACTGGAAAATTTCAATACACATCCCGACTCTGCTATTAATCCAAATCGTATATTGTATTCTGATGAATTCAGGCTCAAACTACGAAACCTGAACAAAGAGCTGCAATCAGGATATATACTCAATATTGATTCTGCCCTTTTCAGTTCCAGGCACCGCGACCTGATCATTAACGGGGTCTCATTGCAACCCGGAGAAAAAATTGCTGAGCAAAGCAACATTGGCATTACAGCCAAAAAACTTGCTTTTAATGATATCGGGCTAAATGAGATAAGAGGTCTTGAGGATCTGGGGTTACAATCAGTTGTACTTTCCAATGGAACTTTAATCAATTACGTAAATGAAAAGGACGCGACAATCCATAAAGACACTACTGATGAAGTAAAAGGGATTGACCAGCTTATGAAAGTATTATATGATTTCAGGCTTGATTCTATTTCCATCAATAATTTTGATTACTACCAGGTTCATAATAGTAACGACACCTTGATCTCTGTGAATGAGATCGACTTTCTGATGACCAACATCCTGATCGACTCTGCCATGTTTCAGAATCTTTTCTGGAATCTGCATTTTGATGACATTTTGTTACGTACAGGCTCTTTTACCACGAACGGGCTTATTTCCGGTTATAATTTGGATTACAACCGTCTTTTTTATTCCAACGATGAACGTAGTCTTCGCATGGATGGCATCCACATGACAAACGATACGACAGGGATGGATCAGGCAAAAACAAACCTGAGTATTCCGGAATTCAGTATTGACGGTTTTTCTATACAGGATCTGCAGAAACGGGTAAAACAACACCTGTCCATTTCATTCATCAACCCGGAAGGGAATCTGGATATTTCTTCTCTATCCGGGAATAAGAATACCGGCACACACAAATTCCTCTTTCCCGGATATCTTTATCTGGACAGAATTGAACTCTCCAATGGTAATTTTCATGTGACTAAAGACAGCACCCTCCAAGCCGGTTTTGACGGGCTGAACCTGATACTTAACAACCTTCACCTGCCTGAAACAAAGAACGATCCCGTGCGGCTGAAGCATATAAATATGCAGCTCGACCATATGGATGCATATCTGAAAAACAGCTCGTTGAACGTGTCGACCGGAAACATAAGTTACAAACCAGGGCAATTCTCTTTCCATCAGGTCCATATGGTGCAAAACACTCCTGAAGGAGACAACCGTTTGCGCATAAAAGCCATTAACATTAAAGGCCTTGACAGAGAGCGGCTGATGAATGACCACGAATTATATTTTAATAACCTGGCTATTATTGAACCCGACCTGAGTGGCCACTTCAATCTGGCCGGTAATGATAAAAAACAGCAAAACGACACGACACACGTATTGACAGCACCAATTTCTCTCCACATTGACGATGTAGCTGTAAAAAACGGAAAACTAAATACTACCCTGATATATAAAAACGAACCTGTACATATCAAAGCCGGTTACAACCTGATCTCAGGTCCGTTTTATGCCAGCAAAAATGATTCGTTGCTTACCTTACTGGATAACCTTGACTGGCTATTTGAACTGAACAGTCTGGAAGCAGATGTGAAAGGACACCACATACAAGTAAAAAAAGTGTTAACCGATTCGTATAACTCGGAATTTCGTTTGTCGCAACTTGACATTTCCCCATCGTCCGGTACAAAACCCGATTCAGGAAAAATAAGCATCCGGATGTTATCTCTCCCCTCGGTAGACGTTAAAGGTCTGGATTACGATTTGTTACTTCATAACGACAGCCTGGCATTCCGTTCAATTCAGATCGATCAGCCATCCATTGATGTCCTGCTGCCAATAAAAAAGGATAGTTCAACAAAGCAAAAAAACGGAAAGTTATTCTATCCGAAAGAATATCTTGTTTTCGGTTATGATTCGATTATACTGAAGCAGCTACACGTAAAAATAGAAACACAGAGCGAAATCAATAATGAGTTTTTCTATCTTAAAGAATTTGACTTCAGTCACCTGAAATCTGCTGACAGCAACAATAACCTGATAGATGATCTTGTGATAAACTTCAATGAGTTCAGTTTTTACGATAGTATTACTCATCATTTTTTAACTATCAGACAAGGCTTTCTAGATAACAAAGAGGGCACACTGTATATTCAAGGCATCGAGGGCAGTAAAATGGCGCGCACAAAGGATGGCAGCATCGATCAAAAGAAACCCGGGATAAATTTCAACTCGAAAGGAATTAAACTGGATGGCATTGTGATTAAGAACAGCCTTCCCTCAAGCATCAGTGCCCATAAGCTGGAAATCGAGGATTTGGATATGAATATCCTTTATATGTCTTCAAAAAACCGGCAAGATGGAGAGTTCAGAGTTAAGCTTGAACTTTTGAATAATTTTGACAATGTGCTGACCCATTTGCAGGTGGACACAGCCATGCTGAGTGATATCAGCTTAAATATCCACAACATAAGTGATTCAGCGGCTAATGCCGTCAAAGTGGACAGTATAGGTATTATCATACATAAAATACATGTGGACACATCAATGGTTGATGATGCCAAACCAGCTATTATTAACGGAGTCGTTATCGATTTAAAAGGGAAAACAGAAATATCGAAAGACAGCCTTTACGAATTTCAAACCGGAAAAATACACTACAATTTCCCCGATCAAAGGATCACCGTTGATTCGTTTTATCTGACGCCTTTGTTTGAATCTGAAGAGTTTTTTAAAAGAGCCAGATACCAAACCGACCGTGTTAAATTATTTGGCCAGAAACTTGAATTTGACGGTATTAATCTGAAGGAGCTTCTTTCAAATGGCCATGTGCATATCAGTGATATCAGCATCGACCAACTGAACGCTGACATATACCGCGACAAACATTACCCTATTAAACCCGGCACATACAAACCGCTGCCAAGGGAACAACTTATGAGCATCAAACGGGCATTTACCATTGACTCAGTGCATGTAACGAATGCTTACCTGAAGTACCGTGAGATGGATGCCAAATCTGACGAGCCGGGAGAAGTATTTCTCGACCAGGGCAATGTTACCGTTTACAACATTACCAACCAACTTATGGAAGGTGAAAAGAAAGACCTGATACTGGACCTCCATGCACGGATCATGGGCCAAACGCTGATGAGCCTGAAGGTGCATTTTCCACTCAATCCCGATACTTTGTCGTTTTGGCTAACAGGAAAAACGGAAAAACTGGATCTCACTTCACTCAACCCACTCACGACTAATTTACTGGGTATTGGCATTATTAAGGGAAAAGGCAGTACCGATATTCAATACATTGCCGGCACTGATAGCACCGCTAAAGGTTCTCTGGTTTTTAGATATAAAAAACTTCGGGTCATGCCGTACAGCAGGAAAAAAGAAAAACTGAAAAAAGGCGTATTGTCGCCACTGATCAGTTTTATGATCAACGACCTGGTGGTTAAATCCAATAATCCAAAATTTGCCCGCAAGCCCCGGGTTGGCCAGGTATATTTTGAGCGGGACACGCAAAAATCGGTAGTGAATTATGTCTGGAAAAGTGTGTTGTCAGGACTGATGTCAACGATGGGATTTAACACCAAAGCACAAAAACAGGAGCGAAAAGAGGTGAAAAAAATTGATAAAAAGAACTAATTCTAATTTAACCTCCCTAATTTAAACAACAATCTATATTATTCTGGTTTCAGTATAGCTGTCCAGCGCATAATGCGGAAAAACAGCCTTCATACTATTGTTCCCGGTCGTTTCGACCCACATACCGGATAATCCTTCAAGTCACTTTCGGCGATTAGTATTTTAGGCCCGCTGGTTTCTACAAGTAATGGTAAACTGGCTAAACGGCCAGAGGTCATCGTGTCGAGTTGTTCACATAAATAGGAACGCTCGTTATCTGTGAGAGAACTTTTCTATTCAGGAAAATAAACACGAGTAGTTTCGGGAAAACTAAAAACAAAACGTTATGGGAATGATTAAAGAATTTAAAGATTTTATCAACTTAGCCAGCTGAAATACGTGATGAATGTAGGAAGTGCTGCTGTTATGGATGGGGACGCAGTAAGTACGACTGCAGTAAGTGAAGTTGCTATCAGCTATGGTGTTTTTATCAATACGATCATTACGTTCATCATCGTGGCATTTGCTATTTTTATGGTAGTAAAAGCTTACAACAATATGAAGAAGAAAGAAGAAGAGAAACCTGCTCCTCCTCCGGCTCCTTCAAACGAGGTTGAACTGCTGACGGAGATTCGTGATCAGCTGATCACACCTCTTTTTTTTAATTGAATAAAAAAGATATTTAAAAAAGTAGGGTAAAAACAGTTTCATGCGGTGTATAAGTGTTAAACATTTAAAAATTGAACATCATGAAAAAAGTAAATTTAATTTTAGCAGCAATCACACTCATCAGTTTTACCCTTATGATGAGCTCGTGTAAAAAAGAAGAAGCACCCACAACACAAACTGCCGACACCAAGGCAGCGGAAGACAACTCACTTGCCGAAGGCATTTTCGATAATGTATCGGTTATGGCCGATGAAGCGTACAACTTAAAAACTGGAGGTTCAAGAGATGACGGCATCGTTTTCGGTGGATGCGTAACTGTAACTCTTGACACAACAGTGATGCCCCGTGAACTCATCATCGATTTTGGCGAAGAAAACTGCCTGTGTCTTGATGGTAAATACCGCCGCGGACAAATCATTGTTACATTCAACGGCAGATATAAGCATCCGGGAACCGTAATTACCCACAGTTTTGAAAATTACTATGTAAATGACAACAAAGTTGACGGAACAAAAGTTGTTACCAACATGGGCCCCAACGATGAAGGACATGTATATTTTACCATTGAAGTCGTAGGTGTTATCCACCTGGCCAACAATGCCGGAACCATCAGCTGGAACTCATCCAGGCAAAGAGAATGGATACAGGGATATGATACACCCAACCGCTGGGACGACATCTACCACATCACGGGTACCGCTGACGGCATCAGACCTAACGGTATGACGTGGGAAGCAGAAATCTTCGAACCTCTGCGCAACGAACTGGCCTGCCGTTTCCTTGTATCAGGCACAGTAGAAATCAGACCCGAAAACCGCCCTGTAGCGTTACTCGATTACGGCGATGGATCATGTGACAACATTGCCACAGTAACAGTTAACGGAGAGGTTTACACTATATACTTACGATAAAGCACTCTGCTATGCGTAACCACTCAAATCAAATCGGATTTTCCAGCCAAATGGCTGGAAAATCCGGATTTGAAACTTCATCTTTTAATTATCGTTCTTATATTTACTGCCTAAAAACAAGATAAGATTTGACACGCGAAGAGTTTAAACATCTGTTTGAGATTCATTTCGATGTCGTCCGGAATTATATCTATTACCGTTCGGGTGACAGTGAACTGGCTACGGATATTGCCCAGGAAACTTTTATGCGCGTGTGGGAAAAACAATTGAATTTTAAAGAAAATAAAACAAAAGGACTGCTCTTCAAAATTGCCGGCGATCTGTTTATTTCAAGTTATCGAAAACAAAAAGTTATGTTGCAATTTAAATTACAGGCGAAACCCGGCAGAACAGATCACTCGCCCGAAGATATAATGCAATTTGAAGAACTAAAAGAAAAATATGAAACAGCCCTGGCACAGATGCCCGAGAAACAACGCATCGTTTTTCTGATGAGCAGAATGGACCAGCAAAAAAACCGCGAAATTGCCGAAGCACTTAACCTGAGCATAAAAGCGGTGGAAAAAAGAATGAAACAGGCACTTGACTATGTGAAAAAAGCGATCAGCGAATCATGAGCGAAAAAAAGAAACATACGGAACAGGATTTCACTAAGGAAATCTCTAACTTTTTCGACAAGGTAGACGCACCTTACGAAAAGTCGAAAGAAGAGGTATGGGAGCTAATGGCTGAACAATTGGAAAAACAGCCTGCCCCGCCAAAAACAGTTTGGCTGAACACCCGGGCAATAGCAGCAATAGCTGCTACGCTGCTGGTTTTACTTGGCCTCTTTTCAGTTATGCGTTTTTACACCCAAACCATTACAGTTCCCAAAGGTCATCATCTCGTGGCTCAGCTTCCTGACGGCTCAACCGTTGATTTAAATGCCGACACAAAACTATCGTATCATCCATACTGGTGGCGGTTTGCCCGGACAGTTAATTTTGAAGGCGAAGGTTTCTTTAAAGTAAAAAAAGGTAAAAAATTCCAGGTCATTTCCAATGCAGGAAAAACCATTGTACTGGGCACAAGCTTTAATATTTACAACCGGGGGAAAACCTATAAGGTAACATGTATTACCGGAAAGGTAAAAGTGGTCTCAAATACCCGCGAAGAGGTGATCTTAAGCCCCGATTATCATGCCGAGGTAAATGAAAAAGGCAACATCAGGGTATACAGACAATACGCTTCCCAACAGATAACCTCATGGATAAACAATATGTTTACTTTTACTTCTGCGCCATTAACTGATGTACTCAGCGAAATAGAACGACAATACAATGTACGTATCCTGTTTCAGGCAAAAAAGGATTATTTCTACACCGGATTCTTTTCACGCGACAAACAAGTAGAAGAAGTACTTGATTTGCTGGCTAAAACATTTGGCTTTACTTTTGTGAAAAGGTCAGACAACGAATACGAAATAATTCAAACGACACAGGAGTGATTTTATCAAGAAATTTTATCCTTTTTCTATTATTCATCTCACCCGCTATACTGCAGGCTCAGGAAATACATCTGAATTATTCCAATACATCCCTGAATAAAATCCTTATTGACATCAGGGACAGTAATGACCTCCACCTTTCGTTCGACGACAAACTGCTGTCTAAATATAAAGTAACAGTGGACAAAACATTTCCTTCGCCCGAAACAGCCATCCTTCAACTGATCCGACCCCATGGCCTGACAGTGGAAAAAGACAAGGACGTTTTTGTGATCTATAAAAACCGAAAACAAAAACGGAAAAAACAATTCCTGCTTGCCGGACAAATAAAAGACGCCACCAACGGCGAACCTCTGCCCTATTCGTATATTATCATTAATGACAAAACAATCCCAACGGATGTAAAAGGAAGTTTTTCATATCTATCGGAAACCGACAGTATATTTACGGTAAAAGCGTCTCACCTGGGTTATTATATTCTGGACACCACGATGAATGCAGTTTCAGGCCTGGACGTTTTATTATACCCGTCAAGCATTGGCTTATCGGAAGTTGTAATCAAAAACAAAAAAATAGAACGTTCTACACAGATTGGCGATAAACCCGGTTTAATGAAGCTCAATCATAAAGTGGCTCATTTTCTGCCGGGTTATGGCGACAACTCAGTATTTAACCTGCTGCGACTGATGCCGGGCATTGTGGCTTCGGGTGAACAGACAAACGATCTGTTGATATGGGGTAGCTATGCGGGTCAAAGTCAGGTGTTGTTTGACGGGTTTACTATTTACGGACTGAAAAATTTCAACGACAACATCAGTGCCTTCAATCCGCTGCTGGCCAAAGACATTGAAATTCTGAAAGGAGGCTACGATGCACGATTTGGTGAAAAAGTGGGCGGTATCGTCAACATAACCGGAAAAACCGGAAACCCGGAAAAATTCGGTTTTACCATCAACGTCAATAATATGACGCTGAATACGCTGTTTGAAATACCCCTTTTTAAGAAAGCTTCGCTGCAAATTGCCTTCCGGCATACATACTACAACCTATACAATCCGGATGACATGAACTTTCTTATCAGGCAGAATAATGATGCAGATACAACCAACGATATTGATGTGAATATCGTACCTGATTATGTATTCAGAGACCTGAACATCAAATACTCACAACAGTTTGGCGAAAACGACCTTTTCTATATCATCCTGTACGGTGCCAACGACAAATTCCAATACACAATTGATGACAGCCTGGGGCCTTACCGCAGGTTATATAAATCGGCAACAGAACTCAATACACAATCAGGTGGTACGGCTTTTTACGGGAAGACTTGGCGCAATGGGAATACCTCAAATTTTGACATAAGCTATTCGAAGCTCGATGCGCAATATACAGATGACTTACAGATACGCTTTCCGGTCATCGACAGTGTTGACCGCAGGGTTGACAAACAATCGCAAAATGTACTGACTGAATTTAAAATAAAAGCCGATAACAGGTTTTCTCTTTCACGCAGCCATACCCTCGAATGGGGTGCCGGAATTATCAGCAACACAGTGACATTGGTTGAAGATACGTTTGCTGTCAGTCTCGTCAACATTAGTGAAAACGCATCCCGTTATTTTATATATGCACAGGATTATATGGCTCTCGGAAATAAAACTGTATTGAAAGCCGGTTTGCGCTACACCCATGCCTTCAATCTGCAGAAAGTGTACTTCGAGCCACGTATATCCCTATCGGTTCAGGCAACCCAAGCGATTAAAATCAATGCCGCATGGGGCATCTATAACCAATACTTCACGCAAAGTTCTGTGGTGGATGAATTGGGTAATTACCGGTATATCTGGACTATTTGCAACAATGAAGACATCCCTGTTTTGCAGGCACAGCATTATGTGCTTTCCGGATCGTTTCAAAAAGAGCATTTTGTATTCAGTCTTGAAGGGTATTATAAATTTACTGAAGGTATCACGCGCTATATCAATTTCCCAAAATACCATATTGAAGCCATCGCTACAGGCAAGTCGCGCAGTTACGGAATGGACGTTTTTTTGCAGGGAAATTTCAAAAATCACTCTGCATGGATTTCCTATTCATTAAGCAAAACTGAAGAGTTTTTCAATTATTTTATTGAGCGTGATTACAGAAGGTCGCCATACGACCAGCGGCACGAGGT